>NZ_BAABEM010000017.1:0-5221 GCF_039540155.1 Gibbsiella greigii | reverse complement strand
GCAGGTTGGCCGCCGGATCGTAACGGTAATGCTCCGTATCCGGCAGGGAGCCTTCCTGTGCCAACAGCCGCCCGGCGGCATCGTAGTGATAGTGGCGATAGGCAAACGGGTTGGCGTTGTGTTCCTCACGCGTCAGGTTGTTTTGGTAGTCATAGGTCCACTGGCGTGAGCGGCTGGCCGGCGCCGGGCGCGGCCGGTCAGTGCGGTGTATCTCCAGGCGATCCTTGCGGCCCAGCCGATCGTAATGCACCCGGCTGGTCAGGCGGCCCTGAGTGCGGCTGAGCTCACGGTGCAGATTATCGCGCTCAAACTCGCTGATCGTGACATTATCCAGCGCCAGTTGCAGCAAATGGCCACTGCCGTAATAGAGCGCGCGTAGCGCACGGCCATCAGGCAGGACGGTCTGCGTCCGGTTGCCGAGCGCATCGTAAGAATAGGCCAGTGCGCCGTTAATGCCTTGTTCATTAATCACACGGCCCAACAGATCATACTGGAAGCGGACGTCGCTCTCGGCTTCCTGCGCGTAGCCTTGCCAGACATCGCCCCGGTAGAAGGCCGCCTGCAGCAGTTGGCCGACGGCGTTGTAACGGTAGCGGGTTTCTCCGTCTGGCGTCTGCCTGGCGGTCAGTTGCCCGGCGGCATTGTGGCTGAAGAAGTGTGAAAACGTGTCGGGGGTATTGGCGGCAAAAGCACGTTCAATGACCCGGCGGCATTCGTCATGGCGGTAACGCGTGCTAACGCCGTCCAGCCCGGTCTCTTCCAGCAGCAGGTTGCAGGCGCCCCAGCGGAAGGCATAGCTTTCGTCGTTTTCATTGCGTAATGCAATCAGGCGGCCGCGCGGATCGTAGCGGCGCACCACTTCGCCATCCAGCGGGTTTCGCGTGGCCAGCAGGCGGCCTGCGTTGTCATAACGGTAGTGCGTCAGGCGGCCGTCAGCGCCCTGATAGTGCGCCAGTTGGCCCTGTGGGTTCCATGCCAGCGTTTCCTGCCAGCCCTCGGCGTGTTGCAACTGCGT
The DNA here is from genome assembly GCF_039540155.1 of Gibbsiella greigii. Classification (NCBI taxonomy): domain Bacteria; kingdom Pseudomonadati; phylum Pseudomonadota; class Gammaproteobacteria; order Enterobacterales; family Yersiniaceae; genus Gibbsiella; species Gibbsiella greigii. Next base: position 4,206 of record NZ_BAABEM010000017.1, on the reverse strand, counting down.
TAGCCGCCCGGCGGCGTCGTAGCTGTAGCGGGTGCTTTCACCCTCGGCATCGGTCACTTCCGTCAGCCAGCCCTCGGCATTGTAGTGGTAAACCGTCTGTTTGCCGGAGCAGTCGCGGGCGCTGATTAACTGGCCGTGTGCATCATAGTCAAAGTGGCTGACGCCGCCGTTGGCATCAACCGATTGCACCACCTGGCCGTAGTTATCACGCAGATAACGTTGGCTATGGCCGAGCGCATCCACCTCGGCAATCAGTGCATGGCGTTCATCATAGTAAAAATGATGGGTGGCGCCGTTGGCTTCCTTGATGCTGACGGGCAGCGCCCGCTGCGGCAGCCAGGTGGTCAGGCGGATATGGCCCAGCGCATCTTCTTCTTCCACCAGATTGCCGGCATCGTCATAGCGGAATTGCCAGCCGTGGCCGAGGGGATCGCGCGTGGCAATCAGCAGGGCATCATCGTTCCATTGGTAGTGCCACACTTCATCGCGTTCATCGGTATATTCCGTCACCAGCTGTTGGGCGTTCCAGCGGTGCCGATGTTGCAGGCCATCAAATTCCGTTACCGTCGTTAAACCGGCCGCCAAATCGTAATCAATGGTGCAGCCGCTGCCGCTTTCACTACGGTGTTCAACCACCCGCCAGTCGTCGAACATGGCCCAGCGGTATTCGAAGCGCGGGCCGCCGGCCTGTTGATGGCTGGTTAACAGGTGGGCATCGTTATAGTGGAATTCACGTGTGGCGATGTGGCTGGCGTCAATAACCTGGTGCAAATCACCGGCGGTGGTATAGCGGTAGCGCACCCGGTCGTTGCCAGCATGGCGCAGTGCGGTAACGCGATCGGGGAAACGCGTATCCTCGTAGGCCAGTTGGAGTTCCAATGCACCGGTGTCGTCTGTAATGGTGCTCAGGCGTTGCGCTGCGTCATAGCCAAGCAGCAGGGCGTTGTCATATTCATCGCTGAGCGAAACCAGGCGCAAACGGCGGGGCGCCTGCGGCAGGGGGATGAACAGCCGCCATACGCTGCCGTCGGTATCGGCGATAATCAGTTGGCCTTCTTCGCCGCGGCGAAAAATCAATCCTTCGCCTGCGCTAAAGCTCGGCTCATTAATGGCCGGTAGCGGGAAACGTAGTTCACGGCCGGTTTCATCATGCAGGCAGCATTCGGTGCCGCCATTGCCATCGTCCGCCAGATCAACCCAAACCTCGAAGGCGGTGCGCCAACCGTGGCCGAACAAGCCCGCGTAGTGGTTGCGGCTGTTGTAGTAACGTTGCCAGGCAAACGGGAAACGCGCCGGTAACAGCAAATCCAGATCTTCCTCGCCATGTAAAACCTTGGCGCCGGTAGCGGCATGGACGGGGTTGAATGCCGCATGGATCGCTTCCCCCAATGCATTGACGCCGGCAGCGGCCAGGCCGCCGCCGATCATGCAGGGGAGATTGGGCAGCACTTTGCTCGGCCGCCCGAGGAGCAGCGGCAGCAGCGTCATGGCCAGGCCAATCCCAGGAAGTTTGCCGCTTTTTATTTCGCGTACAGTGGCCGTTTCACCGCCGATCAAGACATTTTTGGAGACGTTGGTGGATACGGTGGCCTCGCAGGTGGAGCGGTCTTTGCTACGCACGGCCGGCTGACCGTTGATAAATACTTTGCCGGAGCCTTCCGCCAGGTATTGCGGGCCGCTGTGTTTGTCACAGCTGATTTTGTCTTCTTCCAGCGGCTGGCTCGGCTGGCTGGGGCCGGCCACCGTGGGCTGCCACAGTTGGGAAATAAGATTGCCGCCTGCTGCCAGCAGTTCAGCGCCGTAATCCCAGAAGCTTTGCGGCGGTTGCGGTGCCGGCAGCGCGTTAATTTCTTCCGCTGTCAGCAGGCGCCCGGCCGCGCGGGCTGCCGGTTTGCCATTGGTAAACACGTTATTGGAACCGGTCAGGATCACGCCGCTGACAGTGGGGGGGAACAGCGCGTCTGCCACGGCGTCGCAGCCCTGGCTGATATCATCACCAATACCCGAAATGTTGGCGGCAAAACCTACGATAAGGCCAGCGCCAACGCAGGTTGAGGCGCCAGCGGCAACGGCACCCAGCACGGCCACGCCCGCCAGTGCCGGGGCGGCAGCGGTTGCCGCTGCACTCACGGCCATGGTGGCCAGGGAATAGACCGCCACTTCCGCTACGGCACTGGCGATATCCGCGAGAGCACTGGAGTGGATCAACTCATCGTCTTTTCTTGCTGCCCAGAGTTCACTCATGATTATCAGTCATCCTGTCCAGATAATGTCAGGGAGGCTTTAACCTGTTGCCAACGGTTATCGTCCTCGGGCGTGAAAGGGTTCATTGACGAATAGGTAAAAATAATCAGTGTCTGGCTGTCGCTCGTCTGGGCCGCCAACTGGTGTTGATGGTGGTGGTAGCCGGCGCGGAAAAAACGGCTGGTGACTTCGATGGCCTGGATAGCGCCATCCGGCCCGGCGCTGATGCGCTGGCGCGGCGACTGCTCTAAGTCGCTTATCTGCGGCAACAGAGCGGCCCACTGTTTTTCAAATTCACCTTCCAGCGTGCTGCCTTCGGGCAGCGGCGCGCGGGTAATCACCAATGAAGCGCCGGTTTGCGGGTTTTTCAGGATATTGACGGTGCAATCCTGCCAAGGGCCGGCGGGCAGGATGAAATGGCCTTCCTGGAAAAGATAATTCATAAGTCTTCTCTGTTAGCTGGCGCGGGGCTACGCCCACATAATCATGATTTGGGGAACAGTTGATCCACGGCGGCCTGAATGGCTTTTTTGTGCTCGGGACCGGGGGCTTTGGCGCGGGCAGCTCCGTTGGGTTGGTTCAGTTGCAATTTGCCGCCGGTGTTGATCTCGCCGCCTTCTTTCACGGTGATATTAAAACTGTTGCCGGTGAGGCTGATCTGACCATTGGCTTTCAGCTCGATCACGCTTTCACCGCACTCCAGGCGGAGGGTCTCGCCGGAACCGAGGGTGAAGGTATCTACCACGTTATCTGAACGTGTTTTACCGGTGAGTGATGAGGCATCGCCTTTGATACCGATGGCCTGGTTGAGCACGACGCGTTGCAGTTCATTACCGCCCACCAGATGCGTATGGTTTTTATCAATGGTGTGGTTTTCATCGTTCTCGACATTGATATCCATATTGCGTTCGGCGTGCAGCCACACCTGCTCTTCGCCGGCCTTGTCTTCAAAGCGCAGGGCGTTGGCGTTGTCCGGCGAGCCGTCTTTGGAGCGGCTCATAAAGCCCATCTGCGTGGCGGCGGCCGGCAGCGCCCACGGCGGCATGTTGGCGTCGTTGTAAACCCGGCCGATGATGATCGGGCGGTCCGGATCGCCGTTGATGAAATCCACCACCACTTCGTCGTTCACCCGCGGGATCTGCACGCCGCCGAAGCCCTGGCCGGCCCAGGCGCTGGAAACACGCACCCAGCAGGAGCTGCCGTCGTCCGCCGGCCCAAAGCGATCCCAGTGGAACTTCACCTTCACGCGGCCGTATTTGTCGGTCCAGATGGATTCGCCGGTCGGGCCGACCACCCGCGCGGTCTGCGGGCCGTGGGTTTTCGGCCAGTGCGCCTGTTGCGCCGGGCGCCACGGAATATCGGCCGGGATCACCGTGAAGTCGATACGGTGTTCGCTGGCCTGGCTGTCGCCGCTGGCGTAGCGGTTTTCCTGCAGGCGGTAGCGGGCGCGCACCGTCAGGTAGGCGCGGTTATCGTCGGCATAGGGGGCGTTGTTGAGCGTAAAGGTGTAGCCGGGGGCGATACCGAGCGCGGTGGCGGTACCGCCGGTCTGGTGGTGCCCGGCCTGCCAGGCTTCCTGGCGCACGCGGGCGTAGAATTCGCCCTGCTGGTGTTCGGTGTAGCGGCCCGGCCAGTCATACACGTCGATTTGCCCCGGCTGCGGCGAGACTGGGTTCTGGCGCGCCTGCAGCAGCCAGGCGTTGGGCTTGCGGAAATCGTAATCGTCCAGGCTGTAGATGCCCGGCGTCACCTGGTCGGCCAGGGTCCACTGGCTGATGCCCTGCTCACTGGTGATGCCGCCGGACGGCGTCAGGTGATAGGGAATGGTTTCATAACCGGGGTAGGGTGTGTGGATCTGCGGCGCATCGGCCAGCACCAGCGTGTGCTGATCCTGCTGGTGCTTGAAGTAGTAATAAATACCCTCCAGCTCCATCAGGCGGCTGATGAAGTTGAAGGAGCTTT
>NZ_BAABEM010000016.1:0-2321 GCF_039540155.1 Gibbsiella greigii | reverse complement strand
CCTGACTGTCTTTTACCTGAACCTCCGCCCGTTTGGCGTTGGCGTCAATATTCAGCAACGTGCCATAGGGGTTGCTCTCTGCCGCCGCATCGTCACGGAAGGTCAACCGTTGGGTGGTCGGCGCCAGGGTGCTAACGTCCGTATTGACGTCTTCGCCATAGGAACGCCAGTAGTAGTTGTATCGGTGCCAGCTGTAATCGCGGGTCTGGGCGTCGCGTTCAATCTCCAGCCCGTCACGCAGGTTGTCAAAGCGCGTTGCCGTCAGGGTGAGATCCCCTTCTGCTTCAATCGTGCCGGCACGGTTTTCAATCAGATCCGCGCTGGAAAGCGCCAGGGAGCCCGCACTGTAAATCAGCGCGCCAGCCTGGTTGATCAACCGCTCGCCGGTTATCAGGCTGATGTGCGCCGTGGCGGCAATCAGCGCGTCGCGGCCATGGTTATCCACCGTCCGGCTGTTGGCCGTGAGGTTATCCGCCATCAGCGTCGCCGAGTTGTCCAGGCTGTCGGCGTCGAGGGCCAGCGTATCGGCTTCAATGCGCCCCTGATTGCGCAGTTCCCCGGTGGTGAAACGCAGCGTTTTACCGACCAGCGTCGCCAGGTTGTTCAGGTGCGTGCTGTAGAGCGTAAGCTCGCCCGGCAGCAACCAGTCGGCCAGGTTGGTCAATACGCCGGCCACCCGCAGGGNCGTCCCACCCTGGTTTAACAGGGCCAGCGCGGGCATGGCGCCACCGCTGATGCGCAATGCATCATTGGATAAAATACGCCCCTGGCGATTATCCAGTGCGGCCAGCTGTGACAGGGCCAGAGTGCCCGCGCTCTGCACGCGCCCGGCGCTATTATGCAGCGTTTGCGCGCTCACGTCGGTCTGCGTGGTGCCAATCAACAGGCCGCCGTCCCGGTTATTCAACTGCCCGGCATACACCGTCAATGCGCCCTGGCTGCTGATTATCCCCTGGTGACTGTTGTCGATATTCTCGCCGTTGAGCGTCAGTGCCTGGCTGGAAACCAATTGCCCCGCCGGGTTATCCATGCGGCTGCCGTTCAGCGTGAGGGCGCCGCCGCTGTGGATTTTACCCTGCTGGTTATTGAGATAGCTGAAATGATAATCGCCCGCCCCCTGGCCGATCACGGTGCCCGCCAGGTTATCAAACTGGTCGGCAGTCAGTTGGATCGTGCCCTGGCTGCTAATCACGCCCTGGGCGTTCAGCAGCCGTGCGGCGCTGATCTGTACCCCTTCACCGCTTTGCACATTGCCCTGGCGGTTATCCAACTGGCCGCTCAGGGTCAGATGCAGCTGTTGCTGGCTGTAGAGCAGGCCGTTTTGCGGGTTATCGATGCCCTGCGCCCGGATCTGTAGCTGTTCGCCCGCCAGCAGTTGCCCACCCTCATTGTGCAACACGCCGGCAAGGGCCGCGTCCGTTTGCCCCTGTAACCACAAGCGCGCTTGCGCGCTGATTTTTCCGCCCTGGTTGTACAGGTCCTGAAGTATCTGCAGCAGCACACTGCCGGCAGACTGCACTACGCCGTACGGGTTATTCCAGCGCGTGGCGGTCAGGCTGGCATCCTGCTGGCTGACGACCTCGCCCTGCTGGTTATCGAAACGCTGGCTGACCGTCGTCAACGTTCCCTGACTACCGATCCAGCCTTCAGCATTCAGGATATTCTCCGCCAGCAAGCGCTGCGCCTGCTGGCTGAAGAGAGTGCCATTGCGGTTATCCAACGCGCCGGTGAACTGCATATCCAGCGTATCCAGCGCCTGGATCGTCCCCTGCGTGTTGATCAATTCGCGCGCGCGTATCGTGCCGCTACCGCCGCTGGCCAGTTTCCCGCCCTGATTGTCCCAGGCCCCGAAAGGTGCAATGCCAACGCCTGCTGGCTTTGTACCAGCCCCTGTTGCCGGTTGTTCAACTGCCCGCCATTGAGTGACAACGCTGCGCCGCTGAGCAATTTGCCCGCATCATTATTGAACAGGCTGAGTGCGCCGCCCTGCCAATGGAGATCCTGCTGCGCCGTCAGGGTGCCCGCCTGATTATTGATGTTACCGGCGGTGTTGATGGTCAGCTCACCGCCCGATTGCAGCCGGCCTGCGGCATTATCCAGGCTACCCGCCGCAATGCTGGCCTGCTGCCCACCCAGCGCTGTGCCTTTGCGGTTATCCCAATGGCCTTCGGTCGTCACCGCCAGCACGTCGCCAGCTTCCATCAGCCCTTGCTGATTGTCGATCGCCTCCTGGGCATCAAGCTGCAGCCGCCCCTGGCTCACCATCTGCCCCCCGGCATTATTCAGCGCCTGTGCCGCAAGCTGAAGATGCTGGCCGCGGA
>NZ_BAABEM010000015.1:0-811 GCF_039540155.1 Gibbsiella greigii | reverse complement strand
CCTGACTGTCTTTTACCTGAACCTCCGCCCGTTTGGCGTTGGCGTCAATATTCAGCAACGTGCCATAGGGGTTGCTCTCTGCCGCCGCATCGTCACGGAAGGTCAACCGTTGGGTGGTCGGCGCCAGAGTGCTGACATCCGTATTGACATCTTCGCCATAGGAACGCCAGTAGTAGTTGTATCGGTGCCAGCTGTAATCGCGGGTCTGGGCGTCGCGTTCAATCTCCAGCCCGTCACGCAGGTTGTCAAAGCGCATCGCCGTCAGGGTGAGATCCCCTTCCGCTTCAATCGTGCCGGCACGGTTTTCAATCAGATCCGCGCTGGAAAGCGCCAGGGAACCCGCGCTGTAAATCAGCGCGCCGGCCTGGTTGGTCAACCGCTCGCCGGTTATCAGGCTGATGTGCGCCGTGGCGGCAATCAGCGCGTCGCGGCCATGGTTATCCACCGTCCGGCTGTTGACCGTGAGGTTATCCGCCATCAGCGTCGCCGAGTTGTCCAGGCTGTCGGCGTCGAGGGCCAGCGTATCGGCTTCAATGCGCCCCTGATTGCGCAGTTCCCCGGTGGTGAAACGCAGCGTTTTACCGACCAGTGTCGCCAGGTTGTTCAGGTGCGTGCTGTAGAGCGTAAGCTCACCCGGCAGCAACCAGTCGGCCAGGTTGGTCAATACGCCGGCCACCCGCAGGATCACCGCGCTGTTGCTGTTTATCGTGTCCCCGGCCCGGTGGGTGTAATCCTGCTGAATTGAAAGTTGCAGCGCCTGCTGGCTGAGCAACGTTCCCCCCTGATTATCCAGCGATTGGGCCGCCACCGT
>NZ_BAABEM010000014.1:0-683 GCF_039540155.1 Gibbsiella greigii | reverse complement strand
CATTGTCTTTGATAACATTCTGATAATCATGGGAACAGTACTGGCTCCCCCTGTCGGTGTGGACTATCACGCCGCGCGGCATCTTCCGCCGCCACAGCGCCATTTTCAGCGTATTGCACGCCAGCTCCGCCGTCATTCGTTCCGACATCGACCAGCCCACCACCCGGCGCGAATACAGGTCGATAATCACCGCCAGATACAGCCAGCCTTCCTCTGTCCACAGATACGTTATGTCGCCCACGTACTTCTGGTCCGGCCTCGTAGCACTGAAGTCCTGTTGCAACAGGTTCGGCGCCACCGGCAGGTTATGCCGGCTGTTTGTCGTGGCTTTGAACTTGNCGGTTCCAGCCATGGCCGGCCTCACGCAACTCCTGCGTCAGACGGGGCGCGCCATAGCGCTGTTTTGCCTGTATAAAAGCTTGCGCCACCCGCTCATCACACTGCTGGCGGCGCATCTGCCGCGGCGAGGGGGATTGCCGGCGCTTCAGCCACGCATACCAGCCGCTGCGCGAGACACGCAACACCCGGGCCAGGCTTTTCACTGAGAACACCGCCCGATGTTGGTGTATAAAACCGTACTTCACTTCAGGCGTCTGGCGAAGTAGGTGGCCGCCTTTTGGAGAATGGCCAGTTCCTCATCCCGCTCGGCCAGTTGGCGCTTGAGGCGGGCGATTTCTGTTGCC
>NZ_BAABEM010000013.1:0-673 GCF_039540155.1 Gibbsiella greigii | reverse complement strand
CATTGTCTTTGATAACATTCTGATAATCATGGGAACAGTACTGGCTCCCCCTGTCGGTGTGGACTATCACGCCGCGCGGCATCTTCCGCCGCCACAGCGCCATTTTCAGCGTATTGCACGCCAGCTCTGCCGTCATTCGTTCCGACATCGACCAACCCACCACCCGGCGCGAATACAGGTCGATAACCACCGCCAGGTACAGCCAGCCTTCCTCTGTCCACAGATACGTTATGTCGCCCACGTACTTCTGGTCCGGCCCCGTAGCACTGAAGTCCTGTTGCAACAGGTTCGGTGCCACCGGCAGGTTATGCCGGCTGTTTGTCGTGGCTTTGAACTTANCATGGCCGGCCTCACGCAACTCCTGCGTCAGACGGGGCGCGCCATAGCGCTGTTTTGCCTGTATAAAAGCTTGCGCCACCCGCTCATCACACTGCTGGCGGCGCATCTGCCGCGGCGAGGGGGATTGCTGGCGCTTCAGCCACGCATACCAGCCGCTGCGCGAGACGCACAGTACCCGGGCCAGGCTTTTCACTGATAACGCCGCCTGATGTTGGTGTATAAAACCGTACTTCACTTCAGGCGTCTGGCGAAGTAGGTGGCCGCCTTTTGGAGAATGGCCAGTTCCTCATCCCGCTCGGCCAGTTGGCGCTTGAGGCGGGCGATTTCTGTTGCC
>NZ_BAABEM010000012.1:0-26004 GCF_039540155.1 Gibbsiella greigii | reverse complement strand
ATCAAAATGGTAGTGACCCTGATCCACCCAATCGCGATGGACGACGGTCTGCGTTTCGCTATCCGTGAAGGCGGCCGTACCGTAGGCGCGGGCGTTGTTGCTAAAGTTATCGCTTAATCGCTGATAATACAGCTTCATAAAAAGGGCACTTCGGTGCCCTTTTTTTATGGGAAATTTGTTAAATATCAATTGAAATAAAAAGCATTCTTATTTAGAATTGACTCATTGGATAAAAAGTGAGTTATCTATGTACGTATGTTTGTGCAATGCCGTGACTGATAATGCCATCCGTAAGGCCGTTCGTCAGCACAACCCCCACACAATGAAACAGCTGCGTGACCTTGTGCCGATTGGTACCGATTGTGGGAAATGCATTCGCCAGGCAAGACAGATTATGATGGAGGAAAACGCCACCGTTATTCATATGCATAAAGTTGCCTAACAAAAGTAAGGTTATTTTTTGACTCTTGGCTTACAGCTTCTACACTTTTAGAACTGTGTCAGGAGGGATAACCTATGAAAGGCGATAAAAAACTCATTGCACACCTCAATAAACTGCTCGGTAACGAGTTGGTTGCCATCAATCAGTATTTCCTGCATGCCCGAATGTTTAAAAACTGGGGGCTTTTGCGCCTAAACGATAAGGAATACCACGAGTCCATCGACGAGATGAAGCACGCCGATCGCTATATTGAGCGCATCCTGTTTCTGGAAGGGCTGCCGAACCTGCAGGATCTTGGCAAGTTAAATATTGGTGAAGACGTCGAGGAAATGCTGAAGTCCGATCTGCTACTTGAATTGGACGGCGCGAAGGCTCTGCGCGAAGGTATCGCCTATGCTGATTCCATTCATGACTACGTAAGCCGTGATTTGATGCTGGATATTCTGGCCGATGAAGAAGAGCACATCGATTGGCTGGAAACCGAGTTGGATTTGATCCAGCGCTTGGGCATCCAAAACTATGCGCAAGCCCAGGTACTGGAACGCAAAGATTAGTTTCTCCTCGCTTTGAGCCCCCGCCGTTTCCTATCAGGAGAGGGGGCTGTGTCTACTCCGCACTGCGCCAACATGCCGCCTTCCATTCCTTCTCTGCTTTCCGCCTAGCCGGCGCCAGCTTGGGAAGAAGGGGGGCAACGGCTAACTTAACGATATTTTGCGCATATTTTCAACTGCAGCTTGCTTCCACGCTCATTTTGCGTATAATGCGCGGGCTTACCTAATCTTGGTAAGCCTGATTTTAGCGAATCAGTCGATTGGCAGGCACTTTCTGCTTTTCGAACAATACTCCCGATATGGGGGTTATATGTTGACGATTACACTCCCCCATCAATCGAAATGGGTGTGAGGAGTAATTATTTACGTTTATAAAATAATTGGAGCTCTGGTCTCATGCAGAACCAAAGAATCCGTATCCGCCTGAAAGCGTTTGATCATCGTCTGATCGATCAATCAACTGCGGAAATCGTCGAGACTGCTAAGCGCACTGGTGCGCAAGTCCGTGGTCCGATCCCGCTGCCGACCCGCAAAGAGCGCTTTACCGTTCTGATCTCTCCGCACGTCAATAAAGATGCGCGCGATCAGTACGAAATCCGCACTCACAAGCGTCTGGTTGACATCGTTGAGCCAACCGAGAAAACCGTTGATGCTCTGATGCGTCTGGATCTGGCTGCCGGTGTAGACGTGCAGATCAGCCTGGGTTAATCAGGTCATTGAGCGATTGAGAGGTTGAAACAATGATTGGTTTAGTCGGTAAAAAAGTGGGTATGACCCGTATCTTCACTGAAGATGGCGTTTCTATCCCAGTAACCGTAATCGAAGTTGAAGCAAACCGCGTTACTCAGGTTAAAGATCTGGCTAACGATGGTTACCGTGCAGTTCAGGTTACCACTGGTGCTAAAAAAGCTAACCGTGTAACCAAACCTGAAGCGGGTCACTTCGCTAAAGCTGGCGTTGAAGCTGGCCGTGGTCTGTGGGAATTCCGTCTTGCAGAAGGCGAAGAGTTCACCGTAGGTCAAGACATTAGCGTTGAGCTGTTTGCTGAAGTTAAAAAAGTTGACGTAACTGGCACCTCTAAAGGTAAAGGTTTCGCAGGTACCGTTAAGCGCTGGAACTTCCGTACCCAGGACGCTACCCACGGTAACTCCTTGTCTCACCGCGTTCCGGGTTCTATCGGTCAGAACCAGACTCCGGGCAAAGTGTTCAAAGGCAAGAAAATGGCAGGTCAGCTGGGTAACGAACGTGTAACCGTTCAGAGCCTGGACGTAGTACGTGTTGACGCTGAGCGCAACCTGCTGCTGGTTAAAGGTGCTGTCCCGGGTGCAACCGGTAGCGACCTGATCGTTAAACCAGCTGTGAAGGCGTAAGGGGATAGCAATGGAATTAGTATTGAAAGACGCGCAGAGCGCGCTGACTGTTTCCGAAACTACCTTCGGTCGTGATTTCAACGAAGCGCTGGTACATCAGGTTGTTGTTGCTTACGCAGCAGGTGCCCGTCAAGGTACTCGTGCTCAGAAGACCCGTGCTGAAGTGACTGGTTCCGGTAAGAAACCATGGCGTCAGAAAGGTACCGGCCGTGCGCGTTCAGGTTCTATCAAGAGCCCGATCTGGCGTTCCGGTGGCGTAACCTTCGCTGCCAAGCCACAGGACCACAGTCAGAAAGTAAACAAAAAGATGTACCGCGGCGCGCTGAAAAGCATCCTGTCCGAACTGGTACGTCAAGATCGTCTGATCGTTGTCGAGAAGTTCTCTGTAGAAGCACCTAAAACCAAGCTGCTGGCACAGAAACTGAAAGATATGGCCCTGGAAGACGTGCTGATTGTAACCGGCGAAGTCGACGAGAATCTGTTCCTGGCCGCCCGTAACCTGTACAAGGTTGACGTGCGCGATGTAGCAGGTATCGATCCAGTTAGCCTGATCGCCTTCGACAAAGTGGTTATGACTGCTGATGCTGTGAAGCAAGTTGAGGAGATGCTGGCATGATCCGTGAAGAACGTTTGCTGAAAGTGCTGCGTGCACCGCACGTATCTGAAAAAGCATCCACTGCGATGGAAAAAAGCAACACCATCGTTCTCAAAGTTGCCAAAGACGCGACCAAAGCAGAAATCAAAGCTGCAGTGCAGAAACTGTTTGAAGTCGAAGTCGAAGACGTGAACACCCTGGTAGTGAAAGGGAAAGTGAAACGTCACGGTCAGCGTGTTGGTCGTCGTAGCGACTGGAAAAAAGCTTACGTCACCCTGAAAGAAGGCCAGAACCTGGACTTCATCGGCGGCGCAGAGTAAGTCGGAGGAGTAAGAACAATGGCAATTGTTAAATGTAAACCTACATCTCCGGGTCGTCGCCACGTTGTTAAAGTGGTTAACCCTGAGCTGCACAAGGGTAAACCTTATGCCCCGCTGCTGGAAAAACTGAGCAAAAGCGGTGGTCGTAACAACAATGGCCGCATCACTACCCGTCATATCGGTGGTGGTCACAAGCAGGCTTACCGTATTGTTGACTTTAAACGCAACAAAGACGGTATCCCGGCTGTGGTTGAACGTCTGGAGTACGATCCGAACCGTTCCGCGAACATCGCGCTGGTTCTGTACAAAGACGGCGAACGCCGTTACATCCTGGCGCCGAAAGGCCTGAAAGCTGGTGACCAGATTCAATCTGGCGTTGATGCTGCTATCAAAGCAGGTAACACCCTGCCAATGCGCAACATCCCAGTAGGTTCAACGGTTCATAACGTAGAAATGAAACCAGGTAAAGGCGGCCAGTTGGCGCGCTCTGCCGGTGCATACGTTCAGATCGTTGCTCGTGATGGTTCCTACGTAACTCTGCGTCTGCGCTCCGGCGAAATGCGTAAAGTGCCAGCAGATTGCCGCGCCACCCTGGGTGAAGTCGGTAATGCTGAACACATGCTGCGCGTCCTGGGTAAAGCAGGTGCTGCACGTTGGCGTGGTGTTCGTCCTACCGTTCGCGGTACGGCGATGAACCCAGTCGATCACCCGCACGGTGGTGGTGAAGGTCGTAACTTTGGTAAGCACCCGGTTTCTCCGTGGGGCGTTCAGACCAAAGGTAAGAAGACCCGTAGCAACAAGCGTACTGACAAGTTCATCGTACGTCGCCGTAGTAAAAAATAATTAGAGGATAAGCCATGCCACGTTCTCTCAAGAAAGGTCCTTTTATTGACCTGCACTTGCTGAAGAAGGTAGAGAAAGCGGTGGAAAGCGGTGACAAGAAGCCTTTGCGCACTTGGTCCCGTCGTTCAACGATCTTTCCTAACATGATCGGTTTGACCATCGCTGTCCATAATGGTCGTCAGCACGTACCAGTCTTTGTTTCCGACGAAATGGTCGGTCACAAACTGGGTGAATTCGCGCCGACTCGTACTTATCGCGGCCATGCGGCTGATAAAAAAGCTAAAAAGCGCTAAGGTAGGAGGAAGAGATGGAAACTATCGCTAAACATCGCCACGCTCGTTCTTCTGCTCAGAAGGTTCGCCTTGTTGCTGACCTGATCCGCGGTAAGAAAGTGTCGCAAGCTCTGGAAACTCTGACCTACACCAACAAGAAAGCTGCTGGTCTGGTTAAGAAAGTGCTGGAGTCTGCCATTGCTAACGCAGAACACAACGATGGCGCTGACATCGATGATCTGAAAGTCGCGAAAATCTTCGTAGACGAAGGCCCTAGCATGAAGCGCATTATGCCGCGTGCAAAAGGTCGTGCAGATCGCATCCTGAAGCGCACCAGCCACATCACTGTGGTTGTGTCCGATCGCTGAGACTCTGGAGACTAGCAATGGGTCAGAAAGTACATCCTAATGGTATTCGCCTGGGTATTGTCAAACCTTGGAACTCTACCTGGTTCGCGAATACCAAAGAATTCGCTGACAACCTGGACAGCGACTTTAAAGTTCGTCAATTCCTGACCAAGGAACTGGCGAAGGCTTCCGTTTCTCGCATCGTTATCGAACGTCCTGCGAAGAGCATCCGTGTGACCATTCACACCGCTCGTCCAGGCATCGTTATCGGCAAGAAAGGTGAAGACGTCGAAAAACTGCGTAAGGTCGTAGCGGATATCGCTGGCGTTCCTGCACAGATCAACATCGCCGAAGTCCGTAAACCGGAACTGGACGCAAAATTGGTTGCTGACAGCATCACTTCACAGCTGGAACGTCGCGTTATGTTCCGTCGTGCTATGAAGCGTGCCGTACAGAACGCCATGCGTCTTGGCGCTAAAGGCATCAAAGTTGAAGTAAGCGGCCGTCTTGGCGGTGCTGAAATCGCGCGTACCGAATGGTACCGTGAAGGTCGTGTTCCGTTGCATACTCTGCGTGCGGATATCGATTACAACACGTCTGAAGCACACACCACTTATGGTGTAATCGGCGTTAAGGTATGGATCTTCAAAGGTGAGATCCTGGGTGGTATGGCTGCAGTTGAACAACCGGAACCGGCTGCTCAACCTAAAAAGCAGCAGCGTAAAGGCCGCAAGTAAGGAGAGTCGCTGATGTTACAACCAAAGCGTACAAAATTCCGTAAGATGCATAAAGGCCGCAACCGTGGTCTGGCGCAGGGTACGGATGTTAGCTTCGGCACTTTCGGTCTGAAAGCTGTTGGCCGTGGCCGTCTGACTGCTCGTCAAATCGAAGCAGCTCGTCGTGCAATGACTCGTGCAGTTAAGCGTCAAGGTAAGATCTGGATCCGTGTATTCCCGGACAAACCGATCACCGAGAAGCCGCTCGAAGTGCGTATGGGTAAAGGTAAGGGTAACGTAGAGTATTGGGTTGCCCTGATCCAGCCTGGTAAAGTCCTGTACGAAATGGACGGTGTGCCGGAAGAGCTGGCCCGTGAGGCATTCAAGCTGGCAGCAGCGAAACTGCCGATCAAAACCACCTTTGTAACTAAGACGGTGATGTAATGAAAGCACAAGAGCTGCGTGAAAAAAGCGTTGAAGAGCTGAACACTGAGCTGCTCAACCTGCTGCGTGAGCAATTCAACTTGCGCATGCAGGCGGCGAGTGGCCAGCTGCAACAAACTCACCTGTTGAAACAAGTGCGTCGTGATGTCGCACGCGTTAAGACTTTACTGACTGAAAAGGCGGGTGCGTAAATGACTGATATTATCCGTACTCTGCAAGGTCGTGTTGTTAGCGACAAAATGGAGAAATCCATTGTTGTGGCTATCGAACGTACGGTGAAGCACCCGATCTACGGGAAATTCATCAAACGTACGACTAAATTGCACGTACATGACGAGAACAACGAATGTGGTATCGGCGACGTGGTGGAAATCCGCGAATGCCGCCCACTGTCCAAGACCAAATCCTGGACGTTGGTTCGCGTTGTAGAGAAAGCAATTCTGTAATAGAGTGAGCTCTCTCTAACTTAATAAACGGCTCAACCCATGAGCCGTTTATTTTTTCTACCCATGCCCGGGATGTGGTGTTATAATGCTGCGCCCTTGGTTATGGGGCTTTTCAACGGCCTAAATTACTTGGGTCTTTAAAGTAGTAGTTGACATTAGCGGAGCACTAAAATGATCCAAGAACAGACTATGCTGAACGTCGCCGACAACTCCGGTGCACGTCGCGTAATGTGTATCAAGGTTCTAGGTGGCTCGCACCGTCGCTACGCAGGCGTCGGCGACATCATCAAAATTACCATCAAGGAAGCAATTCCTCGCGGTAAGGTGAAGAAAGGCGATGTGCTGAAGGCGGTAGTGGTGCGCACCAAGAAGGGTGTACGTCGCCCGGACGGTTCTGTCATTCGCTTCGATGGTAATGCATGCGTTATTTTGAACAATAACAGCGAGCAACCCATCGGTACGCGTATTTTTGGGCCGGTAACTCGTGAACTGCGTAATGAGAAGTTCATGAAAATTATCTCTCTGGCACCAGAAGTACTCTAAGGAGCGAACCATGGCAGCGAAAATCCGTCGTGATGACGAAGTTATCGTGCTTACCGGGAAAGATAAAGGTAAACGCGGTAAAGTAAAAAATGTCCTGTCTTCTGGTAAGGTCATTGTTGAAGGTATCAACCTGGTTAAAAAACATCAGAAGCCTGTTCCGGCCCTGAACCAACCAGGCGGCATCGTTGAAAAAGAAACTGCAATTCAGGTTTCTAACGTTGCTATCTTCAACGCGGCAACCGGCAAGGCTGACCGTGTAGGCTTTAGATTCGAAGACGGCAAAAAAGTCCGTTTCTTCAAGTCTAACAGCGAAACTATCAAGTAATTTGGAGTAATACGATGGCGAAACTGCATGATTACTACAAAGACGAGGTAGTTAAACAACTGATGTCTCAGTTTAACTACAATTCTGTCATGCAAGTCCCTCGGGTCGAGAAGATCACCCTGAACATGGGTGTTGGTGAAGCGATCGCTGACAAAAAACTGCTGGATAACGCAGCAGCTGATTTGGCAGCAATCTCCGGTCAAAAACCGCTGATCACCAAAGCACGCAAATCTGTTGCAGGCTTCAAAATCCGCCAGGGCTATCCGATCGGCTGTAAAGTAACTCTGCGTGGCGAACGCATGTGGGAGTTCTTTGAGCGTCTGATTTCCATTGCTGTTCCGCGTATCCGTGACTTCCGTGGCCTGTCCACCAAGTCTTTCGACGGTCGTGGCAACTACAGCATGGGTGTGCGTGAGCAAATCATCTTCCCAGAAATCGACTACGATAAAGTCGATCGCGTTCGTGGTTTGGATATTACCATTACCACTACTGCGAAATCTGATGATGAAGGCCGCGCATTGTTGGCTGCTTTTAACTTCCCGTTCCGCAAGTAAGGCAGGGTTACTGATGGCTAAGCAATCAATGAAAGCACGCGAAGTAAAACGCGTGAAGTTAGCTGATAAGTTCTTTGCAAAACGCGCTGAACTGAAAGCTATTATCTCTGATGTGAACGCTTCCGATGAAGATCGTTGGAATGCTGTTCTCAAGCTGCAGACTCTGCCGCGTGATTCCAGCCCGTCCCGTCAGCGTAATCGCTGCCGCCAAACTGGCCGTCCGCACGCTTTCCTGCGTAAGTTCGGGTTGAGCCGTATCAAGGTCCGTGAAGCCGCTATGCGCGGTGAAATTCCGGGCTTGAAAAAGGCTAGCTGGTAATTGTCACCAATTGAATCACGGGAGTAAAGACAGATGAGCATGCAAGATCCGATCGCGGATATGCTGACCCGTATCCGTAACGGTCAGGCCGCGAACAAAGTTGCGGTCACCATGCCTTCCTCCAAGCTGAAAGTGGCAATAGCCAACGTGCTGAAGGAAGAAGGTTTCATTGAAGATTTCAAAATCGAAGGCGACACCAAGCCTGTGCTGGAACTGGTACTGAAGTACTTCCAGGGCAAAGCTGTGGTAGAAAGCATTCAGCGTATCAGCCGCCCAGGTCTGCGCATCTATAAGAAAAAAGATGAGCTGCCAAAAGTTATGGCCGGTTTGGGTATCGCTGTCGTTTCTACATCTAAAGGTGTTATGACCGATCGTGCAGCTCGCCAGGCTGGTCTTGGTGGCGAGATTATCTGCTACGTAGCTTAATTCGGGAGGAAAGAATGTCTCGTGTTGCAAAAGCACCCGTCGTCATTCCTGCCGGCGTAGAGGTAAAACTCAACGGTCAGGTTATTTCGATTAAGGGTAAAAACGGCGAGTTGACTCGTACTGTCCATGACGCCGTTGAAGTGAAGCAAGAAGCTAATGCTCTGACTTTCGCACCGCGCGAAGGCTTTGCAAACGCTTGGGCCCTTGCGGGCACCACGCGCGCTCTGCTGAACGCAATGGTTATTGGTGTTACCGAAGGCTTCTCTAGGAAGCTTCAACTGGTAGGTGTTGGTTATCGTGCTGCCGTTAAAGGCAACGTGGTGAATTTAGCCCTGGGCTTTTCTCATCCAATCGATCACCAACTGCCAGCAGGTATTACTGCTGAATGCCCAAGCCAGACTGAAATCGTGCTGAAAGGCGCTGATAAACAGGCTGTTGGTCAGGTTGCTGCGGAAATACGTGCCTACCGTCGTCCTGAGCCTTACAAAGGCAAAGGTGTCCGTTACGCCGACGAAGTCGTGCGTACCAAAGAGGCTAAGAAGAAGTAAGGTAACACTATGGATAAGAAATCTGCTCGTATCCGTCGTGCGACCCGCGCACGCCGCAAGCTCAAAGAACTGGGTGCAACCCGCCTGGTGGTACATCGTACCCCGCGTCATATTTACGCACAGGTTATTGCTTCCAACGGTTCTGAAGTACTGGTAGCCGCTTCTACTGTAGAAAAAGCTATTACTGAGCAACTGAAGTACTCCGGCAACAAAGACGCAGCAGCAGCAGTAGGTAAAGCTATCGCTGAACGCGCGTTGGAAAAGGGCATCAAAGATGTTTCCTTTGACCGTTCCGGTTTCCAATATCATGGTCGAGTCCAGGCACTGGCAGATGCTGCCCGTGAAGCTGGCCTTCAGTTCTAAGGAAGAGGTTTAAGATGGCTCACATCGAAAAACAAGCTGGCGAACTGCAGGAAAAGCTGATCGCGGTAAACCGCGTATCTAAAACTGTAAAAGGTGGCCGTATTTTCAGCTTTACCGCACTGACTGTTGTTGGTGATGGTAACGGTCGCGTTGGTTTTGGCTACGGCAAAGCACGCGAAGTTCCGGCAGCGATCCAGAAAGCGATGGAAAAAGCCCGTCGCAACATGATGAATGTCGCGCTGAACAGCGGCACCCTGCAGCACCCGGTTAAAGGTGCTCACACGGGTTCTCGTGTGTTCATGCAGCCGGCCTCCGAAGGTACCGGTATCATCGCCGGTGGTGCAATGCGCGCCGTTTTGGAAGTCGCTGGGGTTCATAACGTATTGGCTAAAGCTTATGGTTCCACCAACCCGATCAACGTGGTTCGTGCAACTATTGATGCTTTGGCAAATATGAAGTCCCCTGAAATGGTCGCTGCCAAGCGTGGTAAATCCGTTGCAGACATTCTGGGGTAATTGACCATGGCTAAGACTATTAAAGTAACACAAACTCGCAGTTCCATTGGCCGTCTGCCGAAGCATAAAGCTACTCTGCTCGGTCTGGGTCTGCGTCGCATTGGTCACACCGTAGAGCGTGAGGATACTCCTGCTGTTCGCGGTATGATCAACCTGGTTTCCTACATGGTTAAAGTTGAGGAGTAACAGATGCGTTTAAATACTCTGTCTCCGGCTGAAGGTGCCAAGCATGCGCCGAAGCGTGTAGGTCGTGGTATTGGTTCAGGCCTGGGTAAAACCGGCGGCCGTGGTCACAAAGGTCAGAAGTCTCGTTCTGGCGGTGGCGTACGTCGCGGGTTTGAAGGTGGTCAGATGCCTTTATACCGTCGTTTGCCGAAATTCGGCTTCACCTCTCGCAAAGCTATGATCACGGCAGAAGTTCGTCTGTCTGAACTGGCTCTGATTGAAGGCGACGTAATCGACCTGAACACGCTGAAAGCCGCTAACGTTGTTGGTACCCAGATTGAATTCGCGAAAGTTATGCTTTCTGGCGAAATCACTCGTCCGGTTACCCTGCGTGGTCTGCGTGTCACCAAAGGCGCTCGTGCTGCTATCGAAGCTGCTGGCGGTAAAATTGAGGAATAAGTAGCAGATGGCTAAGCAACCAGGATTAGATTTTCAAAGTGCTAAAGGCGGACTCGGCGAGCTGAAGCGCAGACTTTTGTTTGTTATTGGCGCGTTGATTGTCTTCCGTATCGGCTCTTTTATTCCGATTCCTGGTATCGATGCCACTGTGCTTGCCAAATTGCTCGATCAGCAAAGAGGCACTATCATTGAAATGTTTAACATGTTCTCTGGTGGTGCCCTTAGCCGTGCTTCTATCTTTGCGTTGGGTATCATGCCGTATATTTCGGCGTCGATAATCATCCAGCTGCTAACGGTGGTTCATCCTGCGTTGGCGGAAATAAAGAAAGAAGGGGAGGCTGGCCGTCGCAAGATTAGCCAGTATACCCGCTACGGTACGCTGGTATTGGCCATATTCCAGTCGATCGGTATTGCTACCGGTTTACCGAATATGCCTGGTATGCAGGGCCTGGTGTTAAACCCAGGCTTTGCATTCTACTTTACTGCGGTTGTGAGCCTGGTTACCGGGACAATGTTCCTGATGTGGCTGGGTGAACAGATTACTGAACGCGGTATCGGCAACGGTATCTCGATCATTATCTTCGCAGGTATTGTGGCGGGGCTCCCGCCGGCAATTGGCCATACTATCGAGCAAGCCCGGCAAGGCGACCTGCACTTCCTTCTGTTGCTGTTGGTTGCAGTATTGGTGTTTGCAGTAACCTTCTTCGTTGTTTTCATCGAACGTGGTCAACGCCGTATCGTCGTTAACTATGCGAAACGTCAACAAGGTCGTCGCGTTTATGCTGCACAGAGCACGCACTTACCGTTGAAAGTGAACATGGCAGGCGTAATTCCTGCGATCTTTGCTTCCAGCATTATTCTGTTCCCAGCCACGATTGCATCTTGGTTTGGGGGCGGTACCGGTTGGAACTGGCTGACAACGATTTCGCTGTATTTGCAGCCAGGGCAACCGCTTTATGTGTTACTCTATGCGTCTGCAATCATCTTCTTCTGTTTCTTCTACACGGCGTTGGTTTTCAACCCGCGTGAAACGGCAGATAACCTGAAGAAGTCCGGTGCCTTCGTACCAGGAATTCGTCCGGGAGAACAAACGGCGAAGTACATCGATAAAGTAATGACGCGTTTAACCCTGGTGGGCGCGATGTACATTACTTTCATCTGCCTGATCCCGGAGTTCATGCGTGATGCAATGAAAGTACCATTCTACTTTGGTGGTACCTCGCTACTGATCGTGGTTGTCGTCATCATGGACTTTATGGCTCAAGTGCAAACTCTGATGATGTCAAGTCAGTACGAGTCTGCATTGAAGAAAGCAAACCTGAAAGGCTATAACCGCTAGTCGGGTTTTGTTTGAGAAGTTACGGAGAGTAAAAATGAAAGTTCGTGCTTCCGTCAAGAAATTATGTCGTGGCTGCAAAATCGTTCGTCGTAACGGTGTTGTTCGTGTTATTTGCAGCGTCGAACCGAAGCATAAACAGCGTCAAGGCTGATTATCTCGCATATTTTTCTTGCAAAGTTGGGTTGAGCTGGCTAGATTAGCCAGCCAATCTTTTGTTATGTCACTGCAACGCTGTTTGAGTATCCTGAAAACGGGCTTTTCAGAATGGTGTTGCCGTATTAAATAGTAGGAGTGCATAGTGGCCCGTATAGCAGGCATTAACATTCCTGATCAAAAACATACCGTTATCGCATTAACAGCGATCTTCGGCATCGGTAAGACTCGTTCCCAGGCCATTTGTGCTGCAGCGGGTATTGCTGAAAATGTTAAGATCAGTGAGCTGTCTGAAGAGCAAATCGAAAAGCTGCGTGACGAAGTTGCTAAATTCACCGTTGAAGGTGATTTGCGTCGTGAAGTTACCCTGAGCATCAAGCGTCTGATGGATCTTGGTTGCTACCGTGGTTTGCGTCATCGTCGTGGTCTTCCAGTTCGCGGTCAGCGTACTAAGACCAACGCTCGTACCCGTAAGGGTCCGCGCAAGCCGATCAAGAAATAATCGGGGTGATTGAATAATGGCAAAGGCACCTGTTCGTACACGTAAGCGTGTAAGAAAGCAAGTCTCTGACGGCGTGGCTCATATCCATGCTTCTTTTAACAACACCATCGTTACCATTACTGATCGTCAGGGTAATGCGTTGGGTTGGGCAACTGCCGGTGGTTCCGGTTTCCGTGGTTCTCGTAAGTCGACTCCGTTTGCAGCACAGGTTGCCGCTGAACGTTGTGCCGACGCTGTAAAAGAATACGGTATCAAGAACTTGGAAGTTATGGTTAAAGGACCTGGTCCTGGTCGTGAGTCTACTATCCGCGCTCTGAACGCGGCTGGTTTCCGCATCACTAACATTACTGATGTGACTCCGATCCCTCATAACGGTTGTCGTCCGCCGAAAAAGCGCCGCGTATAACGCTGCTTTTAGGATTGTTGGAGAAAGAAAATGGCAAGATATTTGGGTCCTAAGCTCAAGCTGAGCCGTCGTGAGGGCACAGACCTGTTCCTTAAGTCTGGCGTTCGCGCGATCGATTCCAAGTGTAAGATTGAACAAGCACCTGGTCAGCACGGTGCGCGTAAACCGCGTCTGTCTGATTACGGTGTTCAGTTGCGTGAAAAGCAAAAAGTTCGCCGTATGTACGGTGTTCTGGAGCGTCAGTTCCGTAACTATTACAAAGAAGCAGCCCGCCTGAAAGGCAACACCGGTGAAAACCTGTTGCAACTGCTGGAAGGCCGTCTGGACAACGTTGTTTATCGTATGGGCTTCGGCGCCACTCGTGCAGAAGCACGTCAGCTGGTTAGCCACAAAGCTATCATGGTAAATGGTCGCGTTGTTAACATCGCTTCTTATCAGGTATCTCCGAATGACGTAGTCAGCATCCGCGAGAAAGCTAAAAAGCAGTCTCGTGTTAAGGCTTCTCTGGAGCTGGCTGAGCAGCGTGAAAAGCCGACTTGGCTGGAAGTTGATGCTGCTAAGATGGAAGGTGTGTTCAAACGTATTCCTGAACGTACCGATCTGTCTGCGGACATTAACGAACACCTGATCGTCGAGCTTTACTCCAAGTAAAGCTTAGTACCAAAGAGAGGACACAATGCAGGGTTCTGTGACAGAGTTTCTAAAACCGCGCCTGGTAGATATCGAGCAAGTCAGTTCGACGCACGCCAAGGTGACCCTTGAGCCTTTAGAGCGTGGCTTTGGCCATACTCTTGGCAACGCACTGCGCCGTATTCTGCTTTCATCTATGCCGGGTTGCGCGGTGACCGAGGTTGAGATTGATGGTGTACTGCATGAGTACAGCACCAAAGAAGGCGTACAGGAAGATATCCTGGAGATCCTGCTCAACCTGAAAGGGCTGGCGGTGAGAGTTCAAGGCAAAGATGAAGTTATTCTTACCCTGAATAAATCTGGCATTGGCCCTGTGACCGCTGCCGACATTACCCATGATGGTGATGTCGAAATCGTCAAGCCGCAACACGTCATCTGCCACCTGACCGATGAGAACGCAGCTATTAGCATGCGTATCAAAGTTCAGCGCGGCCGTGGTTATGTGCCGGCTTCTGCCCGAATTCATTCGGAAGAAGATGAGCGCCCAATCGGTCGTCTGTTGGTCGACGCCTGCTACAGCCCTGTAGAGCGTATTGCCTACAATGTTGAAGCAGCGCGTGTAGAACAGCGTACCGACCTGGACAAGCTGGTAATCGAAATGGAAACCAATGGCACGATCGATCCTGAAGAGGCGATCCGCCGTGCGGCAACCATTCTGGCCGAACAACTGGAAGCTTTCGTTGACTTACGTGATGTTCGTCAGCCGGAAGTAAAAGAAGAGAAACCAGAATTCGATCCGATCCTGCTGCGCCCTGTTGACGATCTGGAATTGACTGTCCGCTCTGCTAACTGCCTTAAGGCAGAAGCTATCCACTACATCGGTGATCTGGTACAGCGTACCGAGGTTGAGCTGCTTAAAACGCCTAACCTGGGTAAAAAATCTCTTACTGAGATTAAAGACGTGCTGGCCTCCCGTGGTCTGTCTCTGGGCATGCGCCTGGAAAACTGGCCACCGGCAAGCATTGCTGACGAGTAACCGGATCACAGGTTAAGGTTTTACTGAGAAGGATAAGGTCATGCGCCATCGTAAGAGTGGTCGTCAACTGAACCGTAACAGCAGCCACCGCCAGGCTATGTTCCGTAACATGGCCGGCTCTTTGGTTCGTCATGAAATCATCAAGACGACCCTGCCAAAAGCGAAAGAGCTGCGTCGCGTTGTTGAGCCGCTGATTACTCTTGCCAAGACCGACAGCGTAGCTAATCGTCGTCTGGCATTCGCACGTACTCGTGATAACGAGATCGTGGCAAAACTGTTTAACGAGCTGGGCCCGCGTTTCGCGAGCCGTGCCGGTGGTTACACTCGCATTCTGAAGTGTGGCTTCCGCGCAGGCGACAACGCGCCGATGGCATACATCGAGCTGGTTGATCGTGCTGAGTCTCAAGCAGAAGTAGCAGCTGCAGAGTAATTTGCAGTCGCGTAAAAAAACCGGGCTTGCCCGGTTTTTTTACGTCTGTTGTCTGGTAAATATTCACTCCTCCTAATAGAACGGCTTAAGATCCCCATCGCTATCTACTATGCTAACGTTATCTATCCGGCCTACTGAGGAATGATATTGTGGGATTGCTAGATGAATGGGCAGAGCGCCATATTCGTGACGCTCAGGCCAAAGGCGAGTTTGATAACTTGCCGGGCGTAGGGAAACCCCTGGAGCTTGATGATGACAGTGCGGTGCCCGAAGAATTGCGCGCCGGCTATCGGTTGCTGAAAAACGCCGGCTATTTACCCCCGGAGTTAGAAGATCGCAAAGAGGCGCTAACCGTTGCCGATCTGCTGCAGACAATAGATAGCACCCATCCGGACTATGCCGCACTCAGTAAACGCTTGACACTGTTAGAACTGCGTTTGCGCCAGGCCGGCATGAGCACCGACTTTCTGTATGGCGACTATCAGCAGGCGCTGACTGGGAAATTCACCCCGGAGGACAGGTAATGTTTAAAATAGGCCAGTTGGCAAAGCTTGCTGACGTCACGCCGGATACGGTTCGCTATTATGAAAAGCAGGGTATGATGCTGCATGGCAGCCGTTCCGAAGGCGGATACCGCTTGTATAGCGAACAGGATTTACAACGCTTGCGTTTTATACGCTATGCTAAGCAACTGGGGTTTACGCTGGAAACCATTGCAGAGTTGTTATCGATCCGCGTGGATCCAGAGCACCATACCTGCCAGGAATCAAAGTCGATTGTTGATGCCCGTTTGCAGGAGGTTGAAACGAAGCTATCCGAGCTGACGCGCATGCGTGAATCACTCAAGCGTTTGAGCGATGCCTGCTGCGGCAGCGCGCATACCAGCAAATATTGTTCAATCCTGGAGGCTCTGGAACAGGGCGCCAGTGATAAAATAAACCCCTAATTATGATTAAGCGCTAATACCGATGGTTGAGCGTATCAGCGGGACGAGCGCTGGGGCATACATCTGATTATTTATTGGAGTATTACTATGACTAAATATCGCCATACCCGGGGCCAAATACGGGATAACGCCATTCAGGCCTTACTGCACGATCCTTTATTTCATCAGCGTGTTGAAACAAACGCGAAAGGGAAAGGCAGCTACCGCCGTAAAGAGAAACACAGCAAACGGGGGAACTGGGAGGGCAGTGGCAAGCGATCAGGCGATCATTTGCCACTGCCTTTCTGGTTTTAAGTATAAAAAAAGCCATCCGCGAAGATGGCCTCTGCATAATGATTTTACTGATTATTTGGACTGTTGTTGGCTCAGCAAATCACGGATTTCCGTCAGCAGTTTCTCTTCCGCAGAAGGGGCCGGGGGGGTTGCCGGCGCCGGTTCCTCTTCCTGCTTACGGCGCAGTTTGTTCATGAGTTTAATCGCCATAAAGATGGCAAAGGCGACGATAACAAAATCGAAAACGGTTTGAATAAATGCGCCATAGTTCATGACAACAGCGGGAACGCTGCCTTGTGCTTCACGTAATACCAAATGGAACTGTTTGAAATCAACGCCGCCAATCAATAAACCCAGCGGCGGCATGATGATATCAGCAACCAGCGAAGAAACGATTTTACCGAACGCTGCGCCGATAATCACACCGACTGCCAAATCAACTACGTTGCCACGCATGGCAAATTCGCGGAACTCTTTCAACATACTCATAAACACACTCCTTGCAAAATTAACAACACAAGTTTAACAAAGCAATATCCCATTGCCATACGTCATGCCAGAAAAGTTATCATCTTTCCCTGTAGCAGATAGGTTGCCGGTAGAAGCATATCTGTCCTTTTTCCGCTGCTAAAGGAAAAACGGACTTGGCTGGAATAAGCGTTCAACATCCGGCACAAATTTTTTATCGGTAATAAACATAATGACGTGGTCGCCCTGTTCTATGCGGCTATTCCCGTTGGCGATGATGACATCATCACCGCGAACTATGGCGCCAATGGTGGTGCCCGGCGGCAGTTTGATCTCTTCAACGATACGGCCAACCACTTTTGAGGTGGTTTCGTCACCATGCGCGATAGCTTCGATGGCTTCAGCAACGCCCCGGCGCAGCGAGGAGACGCTGACAATATCGGCTTTGCGCACATGGCCTAATAATGCGGAAATGGTTGCCTGCTGCGGCGAGATTGCGATATCAATCACGCTGCCCTGCACCAGATCGACGTAGGCGCGGCGTTGGATCAGCACCATCACCTTTTTGGCCCCCATGCGTTTGGCCAGCATCGCCGACATGATATTGGCTTCGTCATCGTTGGTAATGGCGATAAACACATCAACCTGTTCGACATGCTCTTCTGCCAGCAATTCCTGATCTGAAGCATCGCCATAAAACACGGTGGTGTCGTGCAACTGTTCCGCCAGCTCTGCCGCCCGTTGCTGATTGCGCTCAATCAGCTTCACGTTATAGGCTTTTTCCAACCTGGCGGCCAGGCCCGCTCCCACGTTGCCGCCGCCGACGATCATGATGCGTTTGTAGGGCTTCTCCAGGCGTTGCAGTTCACTCATTACCGCCCGAATATGCTGGGATGCGGCAACAAAGAACACTTCATCACCGGCTTCAATAATGGTTGAGCCCTGCGGGCGGATAGGCCGATCCTGGCGGAAAATCGCCGCCACGCGGGTATCGATGTGTGGCATATGTTCACGCAGCGATGAAAGCGCATTGCCGACCAGCGGGCCGCCGTAATAGGCTTTTACCGCCGCTATGCTGACTTTGCCTTCGGCGAAGTTAACCACCTGCAGTGTCCCTGGGTATTCGATCAGCTTATAAATATAATCGATAACCAACTGTTCCGGTGAAATGAGGTGGTCAATCGGCACGGCCTCCGGCTGGAACAGCTTATCTGCTTCGCGAATATATTCTGATGCGCGAATACGGGCGATACGATTCGGCGTATTAAACAACGAATAGGCAATCTGGCAGGCTACCATGTTGGTTTCGTCCGAATTGGTCACCGCGACCAGCATATCTGCGTCTTCTGCTCCGGCTTCACGTAGCACCCTGGGGTGGGAGCCATGCCCTGGCACCACGCGCAGATCGAACTTGTCCTGTAGCTGGCGCAAACGGTCGGAATCGGTATCTACCACGGTGATATCGTTATTTTCGCCAACCAGGTTTTCTGCCAGTGTTCCACCGACCTGACCTGCGCCAAGAATAATTATTTTCATCGTGTTCTCTGTTTCACACTGCAACGGTAAGCATGCATGGCTCTGCACCCGGAAGGGTTACATTTTAATGAGCTTAGCGTAAAAGAAGCCATCCCCCTGCTCCGGGTGTGGCAAATTCTGTCGCCCTAGCTGGGTATTGTCACCAGTTTCAATCAGTTTGGCATCGCTATGGCGCTGCAGGAAAGCGGCAATTTGCTCACTGTTTTCCTGCGGCAGGATCGAACAGGTGGCATATACCATCACGCCCTGGCGCTTCAGATGCGGCCAAATGGCATCCAGTATTTTCGCTTGCAGGCCGGCCAGTTCGGCGATATCGCCGTCACGCCGTAGCCATTTTATATCCGGATGGCGCCGGATGACGCCGGTGGCCGAGCAAGGTGCATCCAGCAGGATGCGGTCAAACTGTTTTTCACCGCACCAGGCGCCCGGTGTGCAGCCATCGCCCAGTTTCACTTCAGCGTTAAGGCGCAACCGCTGTAGATTCTCTTTTACCCGGCTCAGGCGCTGTTTATCAATATCAACGGCCATCACGTGGGCCTTAGCCGCTTCCAGAATATGGGTAGTTTTGCCGCCGGGGGCGGCGCAAAGGTCGAGGATCTGCTCGCCGTCTTGCGGATCCAGTAGATCGACGCAGTGCTGTGCGGAGGCATCCTGCACGGTGATCCAGCCGTCGGCGAAGCCTGGAAGATCGTTCACGCCGCAAGGTGCGACTAAACGTATGGCATCCGGGTATTGCGGATGTGGCAGCGCGGCAATGCCGCTTTGTTCCAGCAGCGCCAGATAAGCATCACGAGTGTGGTGCAGGCGGTTAACACGCAGCCACATAGGCGGTTTCTGGTTATTGGCGTCGATGATTTGTTGCCATTGTGCCGGATAGGCCTGTTGGATGCGCTTAAGCAGCCAGCTTGGGTGCAGGTAGCGGCTATCGCTGTTGGCCGCACGCGCCAGTAACGCTTCCTGCTGGCGCTGGAACTGGCGCAAGACGCCGTTAATCAAGCCTTTGAGCTGAGGGCGTTTTAACGCTACTGCACCTTCGACCGTTTCTGCCAGTACCGCATGCGACGGTATCCGGGTATACAGCAATTGATACATACCGACCATCAATAGATAGTGCAGCGGGCGCTGCTTGCCGGTCATGGGTTTGGCCATCAGTTGCTGGATGCACCATTCCAACTGCGGCAGCACACGCAAGGTGCCAAAGCATAATTCCTGCAACAATGCGCGGTCTTTGTCGGCGATGTTTTTTTGTAATGTGGGCAGGATCGCACTCAGGGACTGTCCCTGATCCAGCACCTGGCCGATGGCTTTGGCCGCTATGCTGCGGAGGTTGTAATTGTTTTTCATAGGCTAAAGCTGATCGTCGGCATTGAGAAACAAACCGCCCGGCAAACGGGGCCGGGCGAGAAGAGTTGGTTGTGGCTACAACCGGTTACCGGGCGTAAACCACTCGCGGCGTGAATTCAGTAGATCTTGCGCCGACATGGGTTTTTTACCCGCAGGCTGGAGTTGCAACAGGTTAAGGATACCGTCTGCGGTCGCCACCTGAATGCCGTGTTTATCTACATGCACTATCGTGCCCGGCTCAGCATCGCTGCGCCCGGCAATGACGGCTGCTTTCCACACTTTTACCGGTTGCTCATCAATAGTGAAGTAGCTCACCGGCCACGGGTTGAATGCGCGGATGCAGCGTTCCAACTGCGCGGCGGAGAGGCTCCAGTCCAGGCGGGCCTCCTCTTTGCTCAATTTTTCTGCATAGGTGGCCAGCGCTTCATCCTGCGCTTCACGCTGCGCGGTACCCGCCGCCAATTGCTGCAGCGTTGTCAGTAAGCCTTGCGGGCCCAGCTCGGCCAGTTTGGCATATAGCGTGGCGCTGGTATCCGTGGCTTCAATGGGGCACGGGATTTTATGCATCATATCGCCGGTATCAAGCCCGACGTCCATCTGCATGATGGTCACCCCGGTTTCACTATCGCCGGCCCACAGGGAACGCTGGATAGGGGCTGCGCCACGCCAACGGGGGAGCAACGAACCATGGACGTTGATGCAACCCAAGTGCGGCATATCAAGCACCGCTTTGGGCAGGATCAGGCCATAGGCCACCACGACCATGACATCCGCATGAAGATTGGCCACCAACCGTTGGTTTTCTTCCGGGCGCAGCGATTTCGGCTGGAACACCGGCAGTTGGTGCTGTTCGGCCAAGACTTTAACCGGGCTGGGCGTTAATTTGTTGCCACGCCCTGCAGGCCGATCGGGCTGGGTGAAGATACCGACAACCTGATGTCCAGACGACAACAGCGCGTCAAGATGACGCGCTGCAAAGTCTGGGGTGCCGGCGAAAATAATCCGTAATGAGTCAGACACGTTGATTCCCTGTTCGTTAAGCGCGCGCTTGCAACCTGGCCATCTTCTCCAGTTTCTGGCGGATCCGCTGGCGTTTCAACGGCGACAGGTAGTCAATAAACAGTTTCCCCAACAGGTGATCCATTTCATGCTGAATACAGATGGCCAGCAGACCGTCGGTTTCCAACTCATACTGTTTGCCTTCGCGATCCAGCGCGCGGATTTTCACGGTTTCGGCACGCGGCACTAAAGCTCGCTGCTCAGGAATAGACAGGCAGCCTTCTTCAATCCCGGTTTCGCCGCTTTTTTCCAGCAGTTCAGGATTAATCAGCACCAAGGGAGTATCGCGGTTTTCAGAAACATCAATGACGATAATCCGCTGATGAATATCCACCTGCGTTGCTGCCAAGCCAATGCCTTCCTCTGCGTACATGGTTTCGAACATATCGTCCACGATGCGCTGGATATCTGCATTAACTTCTTTTACCGGAGCCGCAACTTTGCGCAGCCGCTCGTCTGGGAAATGTAATACCTGCAATACTGACATATATCTTTAGATCTATATCCAAGTGATAGAGTAGAGTTTAGTCACTATTCTAGACATTTCCCGTCTTGATTGACAGCATCGTTAGCCAATTGTACGAATTGATAATACCAACAATATCAGCGAGGGATTGCCGATGCTGCCGGAAGAAATCAGCCTGAGAATGCACGGCGTGAGGGGGATCGATGTCGTGCAGTCATACCACGTATTAAAGCAGTTGCTTGCGGATGGCGGCGATCCCTACCGTTTGCTGCCGGCGCTGGGGATGAATGCGCAGCAGTGTGCCCAGTTCCGCCAGATCCCGCCGGCTTATCTTTCCGCCACGCTGCGCTGGCTTGAATCTCCTGGCCACCACCTGCTGGTCTATGGAGATACTGCTTATCCCGAGTGTTTATCTGCGATCGATGATGCTCCGTTGCTGCTGTTAGTCAATGGCGATCTTCAGGCGCTACGGCAGCCGCAGGTGGCCATGGTCGGGAGCCGTCATCACAGCCATTACGGTGAACAGTGGGGGCGCTATTTCGCCGCGGGGCTGGTGCATTGTGGTTTTACCGTAACCAGTGGCCTTGCTATGGGGATCGACGGTATTTGCCATCGTGCCGTGTTGGAAGCGGAAGGGCAGACCATCGCCGTGCTGGGCAGCGGTCTTGAAAATGTCTATCCACGCCGTCATCGCCGCCTTGCTGAACACATTGTGGCGCAAGGCGGGGCGGTTATCTCTGAGCACCTGGTCAGCGATCTGCCGTTGGCGGATCATTTTCCGCGGCGTAATCGTATTATCAGCGGCTTAAGTCTGGGCGTGCTGGTGGTGGAAGCCTCGCTACGCAGCGGCTCGCTGATTACCGCCCGCTGCGCGTTGGAGCAGGGGCGGGAGGTTTTCGCGCTGCCGGGGCCGCTTGGCAACCCGATGAGCGGGGGAACGCATTGGTTAATTCAACAGGGCGCCAGCTTGATTACCGAGCCGAAGGATATCGCCGAACAACTGGGAAGTGGGCTGAATTGGCTGTCTGTCAGCGAAAAAACAACTATTTCTTCGCCAGAAGCCGAAGTTGAATTGCCATTTGCCGATGTGTTGGCTAACGTAGGAGATGAGGTGACACCTGTTGACGTCGTCGCTGAACGTGCCGGCCAACCTGTGCCAGAGGTGGTAATCAAATTACTCGATCTGGAGTTAGCAGGATGGATCGCAGCTGTACCCGGCGGCTATGTCCGGATAAGGAGGGCAAGCCATGTTCGACGTACTCATGTACTTATTTGAAACTTATATCCACAATGAACCAGAGATGCGCGTCGATCAGGATAAACTGACCGATGATCTCGCCGAGGCGGGGTTTCATCGGGATGATATCTACAACGCGTTGAATTGGCTTGAGAAACTTGCAGATCTGCAAGAAGGCGAAAACGCACCGTATTTTATGGGTGCCGATCCGCTGGCTATGCGGATTTACACGGAAGAAGAAAGCGTGCGTCTGGATGCCAGCTGCCGTGGTTTCCTCCTGTTCCTTGAACAGATTCAGGTATTGAACCTCGAGACCCGTGAAATGGTCATTGACCGTGTTATGGCCCTGGATAATACGGAATTCGATCTCGAAGATCTGAAATGGGTTGTGTTGATGGTGCTGTTTAATATCCCCGGATATGAAAGCGCGTATCAGCAAATGGAAGAACTGTTGTTTGAAGTAAACGAAGGTTATCTGCACTGAGCGGATAGCGCGCATAGAAGATGTTATGACAAAAACAGCGATTTTTGCCGCCAGGCAAAATGAACCATGTCCGGAATGCGGGGCCGAGCTGGTGATCCGCAGTGGTCGCCACGGCCCTTTTCTCGGTTGTTCCCAATACCCTGCATGCCAATATATTCGCCCGCTGAAGGCGCAGGCGGATGGTCATATTGTGAAAGTGCTGGATGGCCAGCAATGTCCGAAGTGCCAGGCCACGTTGCTGTTGCGCCAGGGGCGTTACGGTATGTTTATTGGGTGCAGTAATTACCCGCAGTGCGATCATACCGAGGTGATAGACAAACCTGACGAAACCAGTATCACCTGCCCGCAATGCGGCCAGGGAAAATTGCTACAGCGCAAATCGCGTTACGGGAAAGTTTTTCATTCCTGCGATCGCTACCCCGAGTGCCAGTTTGCGCTTAATTTTAAACCGGTTGCCGGTGAATGTGCCTATTGCCATTATCCACTGCTGATGGAAAAGCGGACTGCAAAGGGAACGGTGCTCTGTTGCGCCAGTAAACAGTGTGGTAAACCCGTCGCGACCCAAGAATAAAAGACACCATGAGCTCAGACTTCACCTCTATTATTGCTGTGCTGCGCAATCAGCAGGTTATTGCTTACCCGACAGAAGCCGTATTCGGGCTAGGTTGCGATCCTGATAGTGAAAAGGCCGTTAATGCCTTGTTGGCGCTAAAGCAGCGCCCCTGGGAAAAGGGATTGATCCTGATCGCTGCAGATTACGCGCAGCTGTTGCCTTACATTGACGACAGTGCGCTGAATGACCAGCAACGGGCCCGCGTTTTTGCCACCTGGCCTGGGCCGGTGACCTGGGTGATTCCGGCCCGGCCAGAAACGCCACGTTTCCTTACCGGGCGTTTTAATTCACTGGCCGTGCGCGTTAGCGATCATCCTTTGGTCCAGCGACTTTGCCGTCAGTATGGCAAGCCACTGGTTTCAACCAGTGCCAATCTCAGTGGTCAGGAGCCTTGCCGCACGTCTGAAGATGTCTTGCTGCAGTTTGGCCAAGGGTTTCCGGTCTTGGCAGGCAGCGTGGGGGGCCGGCTGAATCCATCAGAAATACGCGATGCCCTAACGGGGCAGCAAATCCGACAAGGGTAGGGGCAATCGATGAGCATGGTGACGTTTGCAGTCTTCGGTAATCCTGTTGGCCACAGTAAATCGCCGCGTATTCATGCGCTGTTTGCTGCGCAAACCGGGATTGAACATCCCTACGGCACGGTGTTGGCGCCATTAGATAACTTTGAATCGACACTACGGGCATTTGTCGGCGCGGGCGGAAAAGGGGCGAATATCACCGTTCCCTTTAAAGAACGTGCTTATGCCATGGCGGATGAATTAAGTGAGCGTGCTGCGTTGGCCGGTGCGGTAAATACCATCAAGGTTTTGGCTGATGGGCGTTTACTGGGGGACAATACGGATGGCGTTGGCCTGCTTACCGATCTGCAAAACCAGCGGTTGATTCAGCCTGGCAATCGTATCCTGTTGATTGGCGCCGGCGGTGCCGCCCGCGGCGTGATACTCCCGCTGTTATCCTTTGGCTGTGACATTACTATTACCAACCGTACCTTTAGCCGCGCCCAGGAATTGGCGCAGGCTTTTCGGCACGTGGGGGAAATCAGCGCGGTGCCAATGAGCCAACTGGCGCAGCGGGATTTTGATCTGGTGATCAATGCAACGGCTTCCGGTATTCATGGTGAGGTGCCGGAATTACCACCCAACGTGGTTAACGCACAAAGCCGCTGTTATGACATGTTCTATCAGCCGGGGCTGACGCCATTTCTGGCGTGGGCGCAGCAGCAGGGAGCCACGCATTTTGCCGATGGCCTGGGCATGCTGGTGGGCCAGGCGGCGCATTCTTTCCATATTTGGCATGGTGTTATGCCGCAGATTGAACCGGTATTGCAGCAGTTGCACAACGAATTGGCTATATAACCTTGTTGCCCGTTCCCTACTTGGGAACGGGTCGCGCTTAGATATCTTGCGACAGATAGTCGTCTTTCCAACGCACATAGTTATTGGCGGAGTAAATCAGCCCTTCAAGCTCCTCCGGGGTGAGCGGTCGCACCTGCCGTGCTGGGCTGCCAAGATACAGATAGCCTGAAGCCAGCCGCTTGCCTGGGGCCACCAGGCTGCCGGCGCCAATCATGACATCGTCTTCTATAATGGCGCCGTCCAGCAGGATCGAACCCATTCCCACTAATACGCGGTTGCCGATGGTGCAGCCATGCAACATTGCTTTATGCCCGACGGTGACGTTCTCGCCGATCAATAACGGAAACCCTTCCTGGTTGTGAGCAGACTGATGGGTGACATGGAGCACGCTACCGTCCTGGATATTACTGCGAGCGCCAATTCTAACGGCGTTAACGTCGCCACGGATCGCAACCAGCGGCCAGATGCTGACGTCATCCCCCAATTCGACATTACCGATCACAACGCTTGACGGATCGATCATGACGCGTTGCCCGATCTTGGGCAAATAATGAAGATAAGGACGTATTGCTTCAGACATGGTCAGCCCCAAATAAGAATATGCTACCGGCAATACTAGCCACTGCTGTTGGAATTACAACCAATAGTGCGGAGGGATCCGCCGCCGTGCGGGGCGGATCGCATAAGATCCACTCGAAGGGGTGCAGAAATGTCCAAACAGAAAGAAAAGATCAAAAAAGGGTTGTGCAAAAAAATCGGATCCCTATAATGCGCCTCCATCGACACGGCGCAAGTGATTCACTTCACGAANCCTGAAATTTGGGGTTGACTCTGAAAGAGGAAAGCGTAATATACGCCACCTCGAGTGAACGAGCCAAGTCTCGTAACTCATTGCTCTTTAACAATTTATCAGACAATCTGTGTGGGCACTCACAAGACGATATCCAGCACCTTCGAGTGCAAAAAAATATCAAGTCTTGAAGAGTGACTAACTGAAGTAAAATTCATGCAGTAAATCTTCGAGCACGCTATTCACTTAGCAAATCAAGCTTTTAATTGAAGAGTTTGATCATGGCTCAGATTGAACGCTGGCGGCAGGCCTAACACATGCAAGTCGAGCGGCAGCGGGAGGAAGCTTGCTTCCTCGCCGGCGAGCGGCGG
>NZ_BAABEM010000011.1:0-161867 GCF_039540155.1 Gibbsiella greigii | reverse complement strand
CCGAACTCAGAAGTGAAACGCCGTAGCGCCGATGGTAGTGTGGGGTCTCCCCATGCGAGAGTAGGACACTGCCAGGCATCAAACCCAGTGAAAAGCCCCGTACTTGCGTACGGGGCTTTTTGCGTTTTATTCCCTTTCATTTTCCCCATAGTTAGCGTTATTTTTTCTGTTTTTTTGCTTATTTATTCATCATGATGCCGATGTTGCTGTATATATTTGCATAATTAATAAATATTCTGCTTTTCTTCGTCTGCCGACGGTGCTAATTGTTAATGTTCAAAAAAATAAGAAATCGCAATTCACAACATACATAACACAAGGCAGGAAGCCGGACGGTAATGCCGATCTGGCCGGGAGAAAATATTATGGCAGAAACAACCTCGGGTATTGCGGATCGTCCTCTTGCGGATGATAAAGATAAGAAACAACGTATCTTTGCTATCGTTGGGGCATCCTCCGGGAATCTGGTCGAGTGGTTTGACTTTTACGTCTATTCCTTTTGTTCTATCTATTTTGCATCGGCGTTCTTCCCCGCGGGCAACGCCACCACACAGCTGTTGCAGACGGCAGGTATCTTCGCCGCCGGGTTCTTTATGCGGCCAATCGGCGGCTGGCTGTTTGGCTACATCGCCGATAAGCACGGCCGTAAAACCTCAATGCTGATTTCTGTCTGCATGATGTGTGCCGGTTCGCTGGCCATTGCGTGCCTGCCGGTGTATTCCAGCATTGGCTATTGGGCGCCGGTTCTGCTGTTGGTTGCTCGCCTGTTCCAGGGGCTGTCTGTCGGTGGGGAATATGGCACCAGCGCTACCTATATGAGCGAGGTTGCTGTTAAGGGCCACCGTGGATTCTACGCCTCATTCCAGTATGTCACGCTGATTGGTGGCCAACTGTTGGCGCTGCTGGTGCTGGTCGTTCTACAGCAGGTGATGTCAACGGAAGAGCTACGTGCCTGGGGCTGGCGTATTCCGTTTGGCCTGGGCGCGGCATTGGCGATTGTCGCGCTGTTCCTGCGCCGCTCGTTAAATGAAACCTCGGATGCCAAAACCCGTAATCACAAAGATGCCGGTTCGTTGAAAGGGATATGGAAAAACCGTAAGGCCTTTTTGATGGTATTGGGGTTCACCGCCGGTGGTTCGTTAAGTTTTTACACCTATACCACCTACATGCAGAAGTACCTGGTGAATACCGCGGGTATGGATGCCAAATTGGCCAGCGGCATCATGACCGGTTCGCTGTTTGTGTTTATGCTGGTGCAACCGCTGATTGGCGCATTGTCCGATCGCATTGGCCGCCGTAACTCAATGATCGCTTTTGCTTCTCTGGCGACGTTCCTGACGGTTCCTATTTTGTTAACCCTCAAGAGCGTAACCAATCCGTTCCTGGCGTTTGCCCTGACCACAGTGGCATTGCTGATCGTCAGCTTCTATACCGCCATCAGCGGGCTGCTGAAAGCAGAAATGTTCCCACCGGAAGTGCGGGCGCTGGGGGTTGGCCTGTCTTATGCGGTAGCGAATGCGGTCTTTGGCGGTTCGGCGGAGTATGTGGCGCTGTCGCTCAAATCCTTTGGCTTTGAAAACGCGTTCTTCTGGTATGTGTCCGGGATGTGTTTGCTGGCGCTGATTGTTTCACTACGCCTGCACCGCAAAGGGATGGAAATTCAACTCTAAATCAGCGTGTGATGTGGTACAGGCCGTAGCCGGTGGCTGCGCCTGCCACATCCCAGGCAAAATCTTTCCAGCTCCAGCCGGTGCCTGCGGCCCGGCTGTCATACCACTCCTTGCCAGCCCCCAGGCCGATAGAAAACAGCAAGCCAAACCCCCGGCTGTGCGCCGCACTCCAATCGCGATGGTCGCCATATGCCGTCCCCGCCGCGGCTAACGCCGCAGAAACCACAAAGTGCTGCGCTTTATCTTTCCCTGTCCAGTGATCGTTAGCCAGGTGTGTACAGCCATTGGTCAATAGCAGGCAAGGGAGCAACAGCAAGGGGGGAAGCACGCGCATGATGAAACATCCTGTTGTTTCAGTACCCCGAACGGAGGAACAGCCGGGCACGATTCGGCCCGGATGAAAAGTATAGCGCGGTTAGAGTATACGGCTAATCAAGCGATCGATGCGGATACGGCGCAGGCGGCGGATCAATTTGCGCACTTTTACCGGATACTGTTGAATACTCTGCAGATCCTGGTAATTGTCCACGATGCTGGTATGGGTGCGAATGTGCTCCAGCTCCTTCAGGCGCTGCTCGCGCATTTCCTGTTTAGGATCGTGGATCAGGATGGCATTTTCCAGATCGAGCCGCCAGGCACGCGGGTTAAGGTTGTTGCCGGTAATCAGCTGCCACTCATCATCTACCCACATTCCCTTCAGGTGGTAGCTGTTCTCCCCGTCTTTCCACAGACGAATAATCAGCTGGCCGGTGTCGGCGTAACGCTGCAAGCGGCTCAGGAAGCGGCGCAGATTGATCTCGTACAGATAAGGCAGGGCGCCGATGATTTTGAACGGCTGATCTTCGGGAATATAGAAATCATTGGCGGTTTTGTCGCCGACGATAATTTCCACCTGCTTACCCTGGCGCAGCAGATAAATGATATTGCGCACCAGCAGCGCGGGCAGATTGAAATAAGGGGTGCACAGCGTCAGTTTTTGATCGGCGCTGGCCATCAGGTGATGTACCGTCTTATTCAGGATGCTGGGCTTGCCAAGCCCAACCAGCGGCGTTACCGCCAGCTCGTCGTTACCGGCTTTGGCACGCACCTGATAGTTGGCTTGGCGCAGAGCGAAACGGAACATGCGCGTTTCATTTTTGATCTCCGGGCTTTTCGGCCGATCGGCGCGATCCAGGCGATGCACTGCGCTGGCATTTATCAGGTGCTGGCGGATGTAGCCCACCATGATATCGGCCAACTGCGCATTGGCGATCAACTGATAACGGTCATAGCGGTATTTGTCGTGCTGGTTGAGATAAACATCATTGATGCTGGCGCCGCTATAAATCACGGTGTCATCCACGATGAAGCCTTTCAGGTGCAGCACACCCAGGGCTTCGCGGGTGTTTACCGGCACGCCGTAAATCGCTACCGATTGCTCAGGGTTATTCGCCGCCATCTCGCAGTACCAGTCTGCGTTGGTATGGGCAGCGGCGGCGCCGATACGCCCGCGCTGGGCGCGGTGCCAGTCAACCAGCACGCAGATCTTCAACTCCGGGCGCCGGCGTTTAGCCTGATAAAGCGCGTTGAGGATGTCGCGGCCTGCATCGTCATTTTCCAGATAGAGGGCGACCAGATAAATACGTGTTGTGGCGTTTGCGATAGCTTCCAGCAGCGTGGTGCGGAAGTCGGCAGGGCTGTACAGGGTACGTACATCAGCAACCGTCTGGGGGAGTTTGGGCAGTTGTGCAAGGTGTTGTTGATGTTTGCTACGTTTAAATTTTGACAACATCACAGTGCGCTTCTTCTCTCATAATTAGATGGCCATAACGCCACGTACGTAAATAAAAAAATGAACAATCGGGCGATAATACCACTAGTTTTCCCGCTTGTGCGCATGTTTTAGCGTTAAGTCATGGATTCGTAGCGCATTGCGATATGGCTCACTTTGCGGCGCCCCCGGCTAACGGCAAGCTCAGGTTAACAATGTCGTCTTCAAGCTGAACATCCACCGTAAAGCCCAGTTTCCGTGCCAGCGCCACCATGCCGTGGTTGCGTGGCATGGTGACCGCCGTCAGGCGGGTCAGGCCGTGTGCGCTGGCGTAGCCGATCATTTTTTCCAGCAGTTGGCGGCCCAGCCCCAGCCCTTTGAGATCGGAACGCACCAGCACGGCGAATTCGGCGTCGGTATTATCCGGATCGGACAAGGCACGGGTGACGCCGATAATTTCCTCATCGTTGCGCACGGCCACGAAGGCCATTTCGCGATCGTAGTCGATTTGCGTCATATTGGCTAAATCGTCATGGGTAAACTCGCTGATCTCACTAAAGTAGCGGTAATAGAGATCTTCTTTGGTGACTCGATCGATAAAGTGTTTCAGCGCCGGTTCATCTTCCGGCAGGATCGGGCGGAACAGGCAGTGGGTGCCGTCTTTGAGCGTAATAGTTTCTTCCAGCTCATGCGGATACGGGCGGATTGCCAGGCGTGCCTGTGGATCGCCGCTAAACGGCGCCAACTGCATGTTGACGTCCAACAGCGTGAATTCACTGCCGGAAGCCAGCACCGGGTGGATGTCCAGCCGGGTGATCTCCGGGCAGTCGAGGATCAGGTTGGAAACCTGCACCAGCAGGCGGCTTAACCCCGGGATATCCAGCGGCCGCAGGGCGCTGCGGCCGCGGATCTTGCCGCCTTTCACCGCTTGCAGCACCAGATAGCGCGCCAGCGCCATATTCAGCGGCGGCAACGCCACCGCGACCTGGTTTTCCTGCCGCCATTCAATCCCGCCTTCGCCCAGCATAATCAACGGGCCGAAAATGGCATCCAGCTCAACGCTAATGCGCAGCTCCTGCGCGCCGGCGCGGTTAGCCATACTTTGCACCAGCAGGCCGTGGATACGGGCCTGCGGATAAGTACGTTTAACGCGATCGAGAATCGCCTCGGTAGCGCCCTGCACCTCGGTGGCTGACCGCAAGTACAGCATCACACCCTGGATTTCCGATTTGTGTGGAATATCGGGTGAGCGTAGTTTCAGCGCCACCGGGTAGCCGATTTGTTCAGCGATATGCACTGCTTCGGCGCTGTCGCCGGCGATCCAGGTGGGCAAGGTGCTCAGCCCATAGGCGCGCAGGATGTGCTGCACTTCGTGGGTATCCAGTTGCGTCGCGCCCTCTGCCAGCGCCTGATGAATCAGGCGGTGGGCATCGGCGGTATTGGCCGTCAGCCCCACCGGCAGCGCCGGTGTTTCTTTCAGCTGTTTTTGATTGCGCCGGTATTCCACCATATGCATAAATGCGGTTACTGCACCTTCCGGCGTACGGTAAGTCGGGATGGCTGCTTCATTAAACAGCCGCCGCGCTTCCTGGGATGAATATTCCCCGCACCAGTTGGTTAACAGCGTGACGCGTTTGCCACGCGGATGTTGGCCGCAAACCTCGATCACACGCTGCGCCGTTGCCGTGCCGGGCGCGGCGGCACTGGGTACGTGGATCAGCAGCAGGGCATCATAGTCATGACTGCTCAGCAGCGCCTGCACTGCGGCCTGATAGCGCTCTGGTGCCGCATTGTCGTACAGATCGAGCGGGTTGCTGATATGGCGTAATTCGGGCAGCGCTTGCGCCAGGTTTTGTTGCGTGTCTTCGCTCAGCGTGGCCAGCTTGCCGTTACGGGCAATCAGCGCATCCAGCGCCATGGCGGCGGGGGCGACGCCGTTGCTGACGATCATCAGCCGCTCGCCGCCCAGTGGGCGCATATGGCTCAGCGTTTCCACTGCGGAGAACAGCTCATGCGTATCCTGCACGCGCAGCAACCCGGCGCGTTGGATCGCGGCGTCATAGGCGGCATCCAGCCCCGGGTGGCCGTTGAGCAACTGCTGGGCCTGGCGGCTACGGCCGCTTTTAATCACCAAAATCGGTTTGTTGCGCGAAGCGCTGCGCGCGGCGGAAAGAAAGCGGCGTGCATCGCTGATATTTTCCAGATACAGCAGGATCGCGCTGGTTTTGCCGTCGCGCGCCAGGAAGTCGAGCAGATCGTCAACGTCAATATCCAGGCTGTCGCCAAGCGCAATGAAGTAGGAGAATCCGACTTCCCGCTGCTGTGCCCAGTCAAGAATGGTATTGGCGACGGCGGCGGATTGCGAAATAAAGGCCAGTTTGCCTTTTTGAATCGGCACCGGGGAAAAGCTGGCGTTGATGCCTTGCCAGGGCGCCAATAGCCCAAGGCTGTTGGGGCCCAGCAGGCGCATGGAGTATTGCTGGGCACAGGCTTTCAGCGCCGGGAACTGTTCCTGCGGCGAGGAAAGCACGATGACGGTTTTACAGCCGCGTTCCCCCAGCGCGGCCAGCAACTGCAGATTGCGTTTGGCGTTGGTGCAAATCACCGCCAGATCGGGGGTGAGCGGCAGGCTGGCGACGTCCGGGTAGGCCATCACGCCGCACACAGCCTTATAACGCGGCGTAACGGGCAGCACCGGGCCGTTGAAGCCGCCGGCCAACAGGTTACGCATCATCAGGTAGCCGGCGCGTCCTGGTTGCTGTGAGGCGCCGAGAACGGCGATCGATTTGGGGCGCAACAGCGCTTCTAATCCCCGTTGGCTCATGTGCTGCTCCTTTCGGCAATATTATTGCCTGATTTTAGGTGCTTTGCGGCAGGCTTGCTGTGACCGGTGCCTCCTGGCGTGTGGGTTTCCCTGCCAGATACTGTTGGCGGAAGTAGCGGAAGTGTTGGTCCAGGCCGTCGGCGGCGGCCTGATCCCCGGCCTGCGCCAGCAATGCGGCGGCGACCTCCGCAGTGCAATGCTGTTCCGCGCGGCTGGCCTCGCGCAGTTGATAATCTGATCCCTGGGTGACATTGAGCGAAAATACCGGCAAGGCGTCCAGGTAAGGGCTTTTGCGGAACATTTTGCGCGCTTCGGCCCAGGTGCCGTCCAGCATGATAAACAGCGGCGGCTTGCCGCCCGTGGGCAGTTGGGTAACCACTTCGCGCCCCGGCTGTGCGTAAGAGCCGGGGAACACCACATAGGGCTGGCGAGTAGGATCGCTAATCGCTGCCAGCAACGCGGGCTCCACTTCGGTACGCGCCCAGAGAAAGGCCTGGGTATCCGGCAGAATATCGGCAATCAGGCGGCCGGTATTGCTGGGTTTTAGCGGTTCGGCGCCGAACATGATCAGGCAAAAGCGGCTGCTGGCCTGCTGAGGGGTTATCGTGCTGCACAGACACTGTTTTTGCGGCAACAGGCAGCCCTGGCAACGGGCTACGCGGCAGCCGCGCGCCAGAAACGGGCGGGTGGCGCGATCCAAGCGAAACTGGCGCAGGCGAAGTACGGCGTTAGCGGTCATGATGATCCCGGTGAAAACCGCTATTGTAGCGTAAAAAAACCGGCGCGCGGGCCTTCTGCCGGGCTTGGTGATAAAAGAAAGGCCGCAACGTTATCCGTTACGGCCATATCAAAAGCCTGGCGGCGACCGGGCCGGGCAGGCTGATGCGTTATAGGTTAGACTAACTCATTGAGCCAGCTATCAAATGGCGCCTTGGGCATGGCGCCATTGAGCATATCGACCATCTTGCCGTCACGGAACACCATAATAGTAGGGATGCTGCGGATGCGGAAACGGGCGCTCAGTTCCGGTTCTGCCTCGGTGTTGACCTTAACGAAACGGACTTTGCCGGCACGTTCTTCGGCCACATCCTTAAAGATGGGAGCGAAGCTGAGGCACGGGGCGCACCACGGCGCCCAGAAATCGACGACCACCGGCAGATCGTCCGCCAGCAATTGATCCAGCGTCGCGGCGGTGGCGTTCGTTACTTCGCCGTCGAACAGATCGTGGCCGCAGCGGCCGCATTTCGCGCTGTCTGCCAGGCGTTCTTCCGGAACGCGGTTGGTCGCATTACAAGCTGAACAAACGGTATTCATATTTACCTCGTTTTCGGAAAGCGTTACACACGCCGCGTTGGCTGCGAGTATGTTCTATTAATGTTGACGATTATCGGTAAAACCGCGCAGCCGAACAAAACGGTTTGTTCAATAAGTGCAATAGTTGTTGGCTTTTGGCCCAAGCTGGTGGCTTAGTGCACGGACATCAGGTAATCTTCGCGCCCTGCGCGTTGGTGGAGAAGACAATGAACGATTCATTTAGTGGCAAGAACGGTAAGGTCAAAGTGATGTACGTCCGTAGTGACGACGAAGGCGGCGACAACCGTAACAAGAACAAGCGTCCGGCGGGCAAGGGGCGGGCGGACGACCGTGCGCGCCCAGACCGCGCCGGGCACAACAAACCGCGTGGCAGTGAGCGCCGTGGCGCCGATCCACGCCGCAATGAAGGCGAACGCCCACGCCGGCCGGCGCGCCAGGATAGCAGCCGCGATGGCTACGATTCCCCATGGAAAACCGTTTCCCGTGGGCCGGATGAAGAGCCGGCATTTGATCACGGCGGCATCAGCGGTAAAAGCTTTATCGATCCGGAACAGCTGCGCCGTCAGCGCGCGGAAGAAACCCGCGTCTACGGCGAGAATGCGTGCCAGGCGCTGTTTGCCAGCCGCCCGGAAGCGATCGTCCGCGCGTGGTTTATTCAGTCGGTAACACCGCGTTTTCGCGAGGCGCTGCGCTGGATGGCCGCAAACCGCAAAGCCTACCATGTGGTGGATGAAGAAGAGCTGGCTAAAGCATCCGGCACTGAGCACCACGGCGGCGTTTGCTTCTTGATTAAAAAACGCCAGGGCCTGGATGCACAGGCGTATCTGCAAGACGCGCCGGCGACAGACTGCGTGCTGGCGCTGGAAGACGTGGGCAACCCGCATAACCTGGGGGCGATTGTTCGTTCCTGCGCGCACTTTGGCGTTAATGGCCTGTTGCTGCAGGATCCGGCGCTGCTGGAGTCCGGTGCGGCGGTGCGCACCGCCGAAGGGGGCGCCGAGCATATCCGGGCGATCGGCGCAGACAACCTGCTGGCCGAGTTGGAAACCTTCCGCAATGCGGGCTACACCATCGTCACCACCTCCAGCCATAAAGGCGCAACGCAGCTGGCGCAGGCCAAACTGCCGGCCAAAATGGTGCTGGTGTTGGGCCATGAGGGTGATGGCCTGAGTGACCATGCCTTGCAGCAGGGGGATATTAGCGTGGCGATCGGCGGAACCGGCAAGGTGGAAAGCCTGAACGTGTCCGTGGCCGCAGGCATTCTGCTGGCGGACTGGTGGCGCCAGAACCACGCCTGATTCAGTTAACGCATATTATAAGGCGGGCCAGTGTGGATGCACTGGCCCGCCTTTTTTTACCGCAAAGCAACCGCCCTGGCGATCAGTGCGCGCCGCCACCGCCGCTGCCGGAGCCAAACGGCGGTTTGGCGAACCACACCGACACCAGCATTACCAGGAACACCCCGGCGGATAGCCAGAAAATCTCATTGGCGGAGATAATCAGCCCCTGTGCGGTGATCTCGCTGGCGATATAGGAAGACGCCTGCTGGGTGCTCATCCCCAACTGCTCTAGCTGCTGGTACATCGACTGCGACTGCGGGTTGTAAGGGGTCACAAACTCGCTCAACTGCGCATGGTGCAGCGATTCGCGCTGGGTCCACAGCGTGGTGGTGATCGACGTACCGATAGAGCCTGCCAGAGTACGGGTAAAGTTGGACAGGCTTGACGCCGCCGCCATGCGTTCCGGCGGTAGCCCTGACAGCGTAATGGTGGTCAGCGGCATAAAGAAGCAGGCGATGGCAAAGCCTTGCACAAACTGCGGCCACGCGGCGGCGCCAAAGTCCATTCCCGGCTCAAACGTATAGGCGCGCCAGTAGAAGCAAACGGCATACATAATGAAGCTGAAAGTGACCAGGCGGCGCATATCCAGCCGGTTGCCAAAGCGGCCGATGATCGGCGATAGCAGCACTGGGATCAGCCCCACCGGCGCCGAAGCCAAGCCGGCCCAAGTGGCGGTATAGCCGAAGACCTCCTGCAGCAGTTGCGGCAACAGCACGATCGCGCCGAAATACAGCATATAGGCCAGGCTGATACACAGGCAGCCGATGGTAAAGTTGCGCGATTTGAACAACGACAGATCCACCACCGGGTGATCGTCCGTGAGCTCCCAGACCACCAGGAACAGCAGCGAAACCACGGCGACCACCGTCAGGGTGATA
The DNA here is from genome assembly GCF_039540155.1 of Gibbsiella greigii. Taxonomy (NCBI): domain Bacteria; kingdom Pseudomonadati; phylum Pseudomonadota; class Gammaproteobacteria; order Enterobacterales; family Yersiniaceae; genus Gibbsiella; species Gibbsiella greigii. The sequence continues at coordinate 152,091 of NZ_BAABEM010000011.1, read as the reverse complement.
ATCTCGGTGGAGTTAAACCAGTCTAGCTCTTTCCCCTGATCGAGCATGATTTGCAGCGAGCCAATGCCCACGATCAGCAGCACCAGCCCGACGGTGTCGATCGGTTTGATCTCGGTTTTAGTCTCTCGGCCTTTCAGCGTCGACATGGCTGCGATGACCACGAACAGGCCAATCGGGATGTTGATAAAGAAGATCCAACCCCAATGGTAGTTGTCGCTGATATAGCCGCCGAGGATCGGCCCGAAAATCGGCGCCACGATCACCGTCATCGACCATAGCGCCAGCGCCATTGCCCGTTTGGCCGGCGGGTAGTTGTTCAGCAGCAGGCTTTGCGACAACGGGATCAACGGCCCGGCCACCACGCCCTGAACCACGCGGAAGAAGATCAGCATGCCCAGACTGTTGGAAATCCCGCACAGCCAGGAGGCGAGGGCGAACAGCGCCGTCGCCCACAGGAACAGACGGACTTCGCCAATACGCTTCGCCAGCCAACCGGTGATCGGAATGGAGATCGCGTTCGCGACCCCGAACGACGTGATCACCCAGGTGCCCTGCGAGTTGGAGGCCCCCAGGTTACCGGAGATGGTTGGTATCGCAACGTTGGCAATAGTGGAGTCCAGCACCTGCATGAAGGTCGCCATAGCCAGGGCGACGGTCATCCAGGCGAGCTGGGCGCCTTCAAGCGGTTTTTGTGCCAAGGAAGCCTCCCACTTGGTTAACCGGCGTTTGCATGGATGATCTCAGCAATAATCTGATTCACCGGTGCCAGATCCAACGCCAGAGCGTCGCTCTGGTAGCGTGGCGTGTCGCGCACCACGTCCGCCAGCATACGGCCGGCCTGATCGGTGGTGTCGACCTTGACCAGCGTCGACAGGCCGATACGCAGCGGGTGCTCCGCCACCTGTTTGGCATCCAGCTCAATACGCACCGGCAGGCGTTGAACCACTTTGATCCAGTTGCCGCTGGCGTTTTGCGCCGGCAGCAATGAGAAGGCGCTGCCGGTGCCCATATCGATCCCGACCACTTTGCCGTTGTACACCACATCATCGCCGTAAACATCGCTGACCACCGTGGCACTTTGGCCGATGCGCATATTGGCGATTTGGGTTTCCTTGAAGTTGGCGTCAACCCAGACGTGATCGGCCGGCACCACCGCCATCAGCGGCGAACCGGCGGCGATTTGCGCCCCCACCTGCACGCTGCGGCGTGAAACATAACCGGTAATCGGGCTGATCACCTGGGTGCGCTGCAAGGCCAGCCAGGCGTCACGCACCTGTGCGGCGGCTTGCTGCACGGCCGGCTGTTGCTCCAGCGGCGTATTCAGCACCATGGCCTGGTTGGCGTTGTATTGCTGCGTGGCCACTTCCAGCGCGGCCTTGGCGCTGGTGACCGCATCGCGGGCATGTTGCAGCTCTTCACGGCCAATGGCGTCAACGCTGCCCAGTACCACACGGCGTTTCAGATCGTTTTCCGCTTTGCTGAGATCCGCCTGGCGCAGGGCGATATTGGCCTGATACTGCTTGCCGTTGATGATCAACTGCCGGGTTTGGCGCACGGCATTGGCCAAGCCGGTGCGGGCACGCTCAAAGGCCTGTTGCGCATCGGTCGGATCGAGTGTGACCAGCACATCACCCTGTTTCACCAGATCGGTATTATCAAAGTTGATGCGGTTCACGCTGCCGGATACCTGGGCCATGATTTGCACCTGATTACCGGCCACATAGGCATCGTCCGTTTCCTGGTGATGGCGCAGCACCAGGAACCAATACACCAGATAGACCACCCCAATGACGATGAAAATAACGGTTAATAGTGATAGCCAAAATTTACGTTGTTTTTTCTTGCCTGCCGGTTTGCGTTTCTGGCCGGCTTGTTGCTGCGGGGCCTGATTCTCCGCGCTTACACTCATGGTATTCTCCACGTTTACCCTCACTGCCGTGCCGCCGCGTTATGCGCCGTATGCGCTCCCCGCTTGACGCTGGGAGTGGGCTAGCGCTTGCTGACAACACAGGCTATAGCGGGCATGTTTATTATTTATACTCGTCATACTTCAAGTTGCAGGTGTGTTGGCTTTCCTCGCTCACCCCAGTCACTTACTGGAGTAAGCTCCTGGGGACTCGCTGCGTCGCCGCCTTCCTGCAACTCGAATTATTTAGAGTATATTTATGCTTTTTTATCCGCGCTTTGCGGGGCCTGATAGCCGCCGCCAAGGGCACGGATCAATCCTATTTTCGCCTGGATCACATTGCTGCGGGCGTTCAGTTCCGCCTGTTGCTGCTGGAGCCACTGGGTTTGGCTGGTCAGCAGCTGATCGCGCCCGATAATACCGGCCTGATATTGGGCATTAGCAACATGGTAGACCTGCTGGATGGCGCCGGCGGCGGAAGACGCCTGCTCCAATTGCTGTGCACTGCTTTTTTGCACGGTAATAGCGTCTGCCGTTTGCTGTGCGGCGTTGACGATGGTTTGGTTATAGGATTCCACCGCCTGATCGTAAAGCGCGGATTCCTCGCCCAGTTTGCTGCGCAGTGCGCCAGCATGGAAAATAGGCAGCGTTATGGCCGGCACGAAATTCCAGGCCTGGCTCGCCGCTTCCAACAGGTTCGGGCTGGTGCCGCTGATGTTGGTGGTCGTCAGGCCGGCGAAGGCCGAGATCGACAAGCTGGGGTAAAATTCTTTCCGGGCTGCGCTCACCCGTTGGTTATACGATTCGACCAACTGCCGCTGTGCGGTAATATCCGGGCGCCGGCCCAGGAGATCGGTGGTCAGTTCGCCCTGTGGCGCCAAAAGCCCATCGGCCGGCAAGGCAACCGGGCGCAGGTGCTGCATGGCGTCCGGCCCCTGGCCGGCCAGCGCCGCCAGTTGGTGCTTCAGTTGTTCAATCTGGGATTGCAGTTGCAACAGCTGTTGCTTGGCGCCGTCGGCCTGAGCCTGGATCTGCCGTGGGATATCCACCCCGGTGATGCCGGCTTTATATTGCTGTTGGCGCAGATCGGCCAGGCGCTGGTTGTTTTCGACTTCCTGCCGCAGTACGTTTTCCAGCGCGTAGCTGCTTTGCAGCTGATAGTAAGCCGAGGCGACCGAGGTCGTCAGGGTCAGCGCGGCCTGTTCCTGCTCTGCCCTGGCGGCATTCACCTGGGCCTGCGCCGCATTGACCTGATTGCGGTATTTGCCCCACCAATCCAGCTCATAGGCCAGATTCAACCCCAGTGAGTTGGAACTGGTGTAGACCGGGCTGGTTGGGTAGCCGATGACCTCGTAGACGTTTTGCGGCGTACGCTGGCGCGTAATGCTGCCGTTAAGATCCAGGTTCGGCCCATTGGCGGCGTTGGCTTCACCCACTACGCTCTGCGCTTCACGCACGCGGGCGGCGGCTTGCCTCAGTGAGGGCGAACTTTGCAGCGTGCGGGCCATCAGGTCGTCAAGCTGGGGATCGTTCAGTGAACGCCACCACTGTGGGCTGAGCGCCAACGAACTGACCTTTGGCTGAGCCAACTGCAGGTTTTGCGCATCCATCAGCGTAGACTGCGGCGCAATATTATCGGTTGATGCACACCCGGCGAGCAGCAAAACCGCGCACAACGGGGTCAATCTCCAGTTAAACAGGGGGTTCATACGTGTGTACCTGAACAGAAAGAGCTAATTAGAGTAACTGTTCTGTCACTTCCATTTGATCCAGACGTGCTAATAGCTTGCGTGTTAACGCTTCCAACTGCCTTTGTTCGTCGGCGCTGAGCGTGGACCACAGGAGGTGCAGACATTTGTGCTGAGGTGGCAGTAACTGTGCCAGGAATGCTTCGCCCTGCGGGGTCAGGTGCAGGTGCAGGCAGCGGCGATCGTTATCACTTTCCTGGCGTTCGATCCAGCCGCGTTTTTCCAGCTCATCGGCGATGCGGGTGGCATTGGTGCGTGAAGAGCCCAGGGCCGAACTTAACTCGGAAGGCTGGATGCTGTGGCTTTCCTGTGCATCAAGGGTGATCAGCGCCATAAACAGCGTTTCATTAATGCCTTGCGCTTTGAGCATTTTATTGCGGTTTTCCAGCAATTTGCTTTGCATATGCATGCACAGACGGGTGAGCAGGATCTCTTGGTAGGGGAAATCCTTCTCGCGCTTCGCCCGATAATTCAGCATCTGCTCTATGGGAGTGAACGAACTTTCCATAATCTATCGCCTCATTAATTTCGTCTGGCATAATAACCATGGTGATTAATAATGTAAATGTTCAGCACGGTGAATAATTTAACAATTTGTGTCATTTTCAGTGGTAACAAATGCGTGTTTTAGCTGAAAAATGTGATTAAGACCGCAAGCTGTACGCAGTAGCGTATCAGCCTTGGCTGAAACATATAAGTAGTTTTAATGTAATCCCAAAGGTTAATGCGCCAGTTAATGTCGAAAGAATGATGCTTTTGCTGTGATAAAAGCACAGCGCCAGCGCGCCGAACCCCGCCAGCGTGGGCCAGAGTTTGTCGGGTTCGCGCATGATCATCGGCGTGCTGGAAACCACCAACAGCGCGCAGATAGAAGCGATACCGATGCTGTCGAGCAGCAGGGCGGTTTTACCGCGTTTGAGCGCCGCCGGATTGCGCCTGGCGCCCAGGCGCAGTGGCAGGTAGCGGAACAGGTAGTTGGCGCAACCGACGATCAGCCCAATGATCAGGACGTTAGTGTTCATCGGCGGCTTCCTCGGTTGCGGGGCGGCGCAGCGCCGCCACACCGCCGGCGGCGAGGCTGGTCAAAATGGCGGCCGGAATGGAAAATAGCACCACGCCGAGCAGCGCGCCGGCCAACGCGGCGGCGATCGTCAGGCTTTGTGGGCGTTTAAAGGCCGCTAGCAAAAAACTCAGGAACAGCGCCGGTAGCATGAAGGAAAGCGCCGCTTCCAGCACCGGGAACTGCTCCAGTGGGCCATTGCCGAAGAGCGCTCCAACGGCGGTGCCGGCCACCCAGGCCAGCCAGGAGCACAGGGCAATACCCAGCATCCAGTTTTCACTCCAACTGCGGTTATTGCGCATCAGTTTAGTGGTGGCGGCGGCAAACACTTCATCCGTTAGGCCAAACGCCCACAGTGCGGTTTTCCCGCCCGACATGCGTGTGACAATACGGTGGCGCAGCGCCGGGCCGTACAGCAAGTGGCGCACATCCATCGCCATCACCGTTAAGGCCGATACCCACAGCGACATTCCGGCGCTTAGCAGAGCGGTAATCACGAACTGGCTGGCGCCCGCATAGATAATGCAGGAGAAGAAAATACTTTCGAGTGGGGTGAAGCCCAGTTTCACCGTGCTTAGGCCAAAGGCAAACGCCACAGGCACATAGCCGATCACGATCGGTAAACTGTCAACGACGCCGTTCGTGAAGGTGGCGGCGGGGGTGAGGTTGTCTGCTGCTTGGTTTGGCATTTTTATTCGAATTATCAAGGGTAAAGGGCGCCGTTACGCATCGCGAAATACGGCCCTGTTTCATGCTCATCACCTTACCAGAGCGGCGGGCGCCTTTATACCCCCATACGGGCCTTCGGCTGTGCCCTATGGATCAAACCGCTTGCCGAACTGCCAAATCGCCAGATTCAGCAGGCATAAAACGCCGCCGACAGCGGACACCCCATACCATCCTGCGTGCTGGTAGGCCGAGGCGGACAACAGTGAGCCCAGCGCGCCGCCGATAAAATAGCTGGTCATATAGCCGGCTGTCAGGCGGTTGCGGGCTTCCGGCATAATGCGGTAAATCACGCTTTGGTTGGTGACGTGTACCGCCTGTACCGCCAGATCGAGGATCACAATCCCCACAATCAGCGCCCATAGCGATTGTTTTGCCAGCGCAATGGGCAGCCATGACAACAGCAACAGCGCCAGGCCAACGCTGGTGGTCAGGCGGGCCTTGCCCTTATCGGCCAGATGGCCGGCGCGTGAAGCGGCCAGCGCCCCGGCTGCGCCCGCCAACCCGAACAGCCCAATGGCGCCTTCCGAATAGTTGAACGGCGGCGCTGCCAGCAGAAAGGCGATGGACGTCCAGAGAACGCTGAAGTTGGCGAACGACAGCGCGCCAAGCAGCGCGCGGGTACGCAGCAACGGCGTGCCGCTGAATAGGGTGAAAATCGATTTCAGCAACTGGAGGTAATTTAGCCCGGTATGCTGTTTGTAGCGCGGCAGCGCACGCCACAGCAGCAGCGCCATTAGGATCATCAGCACGCTGGCTACCCAGTAAATGGTGCGCCAACCGCCGATCGCCGCCAGCGCGCCTGCCACGGTGCGCGCCAGCAGGATACCCAGCAGCAGGCCGCTCATGATAATCCCCACGGTCTTTCCGCGCTTTTCCGGCTGCGCCAGCGAGGCCGCCAGCGGCACCAGTATCTGCGCCACCACCGAAAACAGCCCGGTCAGGGCGGTGCCCAACATCATCAGCGGCAGTGTGCCCGCGCTGGCGGTGATCAGCATGCCGCAGGCCGCCAGCAGCGTCATAAACACAATCAGCCCGCGGCGTTCAAACATATCGCCGAGCGGCACCAGCAGCAGCAGGCCGGTGGCATAGCTCAACTGGGCGACAGTGACGATCAGCCCAGCCTGGTTGACCGACAGGCGGAAACTCTGGGCGATGGTTTCCAGCAGCGGCTGGGCATAATAGTTACTGGCGACCGCCAGGCCGGTGGCGATGGCGATCAGGGCGGTCAGCATCGGGCTAAGGCCTGAAGTTGGGGTTGATGGGCGCATAGGTTCTCATCATCGGAAAACGTGGGGGGGAGTATCCGGCAGCGCGGTAGATTAAACCAATGTATAATTTTCATTTGATTAATCTCATTTTGAGATAGATACCATGAACCTGAAACAGATCCGCTATGCGCTGGCGGTGGCCGAGGAGCAGAGCTTTACCCGGGCGGCGCAGCGCTGCCATACGGTGCAGTCGGCCCTCAGCCACCAGATTGCCAAGCTGGAGGATGAGCTGGGTTGTTCACTGTTTGAACGCACTTCTCGCCGGGTCAGGCTGACGACCGCCGGCCAGGCATTTATTCCGTCCGCGCAACGGTTGCTGGCGGCGAAACAGGCGCTGGTGGAAGAGGTCACCGCCGCCAGCAGCACGGTGTCCGGCACCCTGAGCATCGGCACCATATCAACGATAAACGCGATTGATCTGCCCAGTATGCTCGACAAGTTCCACCGCCACTATCCGGCGGTGAATATCCGGCTGTACGTGGGCATGAGCGAAATGCTGCTGGAGGATGTGCGCCAGCAGAAACTCGACCTGGCGTTTGTCGGCATCTGGCCGGGGGATATTGATCTGCTGCCGGTTTCCCATCGTCGGTTGATCGATGAGCCGCTGGTAGCGCTGGTGGCCGCGCAGCATCCGCTGGCCGGTTGTGAACGTGTGAGCCTGAAGGCGCTGTCGGAGGTGCCGCTGGTGGATTTTTACAGCGGCACCGCCGCAAGGCGGCAGACCGATCGCGCGTTTCAGGCCGCGGGCATCAAGCGGCACGTCAGCTTTGAAATCGACCATTTCGAATGGTTGGAAAATCTGGTCAGCCGAGGGTTGGCCGCGGGCATCGTACCGATCTCAACGGCGCAGCGCCTGAGTACGCTGGTGTCGATCCCGATTCAGGATGGGCCGCGACGCCAGGTGTTTTGCGTATGGCCACAGCCGCTGTCGAAGGCCGCTGAGCGTTTTTTGCAGGGTGGGGGGATTGTCGTCGAGGAATAAGGGGCGCAGCGGGCTGCGCCCCGGAAGGCATTATTTCTGTGCGGCTTCAGCGGCGGTTTTGACCCAACCGTCGAAGGTTGCCTGGTGGGCTTTAATCCAACCGTTGACGTGGTTTTCGATATCGGCTTCAGAAGACTGGCCTTCATGCATACGCAGGTTTTGCGCGTTCACGTCCGCGATAGGCAGGCGCATGATCGCGAACAGTTTGGCGGCTGCCGGGTTGGCTGCGGCCCACTGTTTGTTGGCGGCGATACGCATGGTATTCACTGGGAAACCGTAGTTGTTGCCGTTAGGCAGCTTGGTATCCACGTTTTGCTGCGCGCCCGGCAGGGATGAGAACGGCACCTGCAGCCACACTACGTCACGCCCTGGCACCAGCACGTCGCTAACCCAGTACGGCGTCCAGGTGTAGTACAGCACCGGCTTGCCTTCTTTATAACGGGTGATGGTATCGGCAATCATCGCCGCGTAGTTGCCCTGGTTGTGCTCAACGGTCTTGCTCAGGCCGTAAGCGTTTATCTGGTGGTTAATCACCGCTTCACAGCCCCAACCCGGCGTACAGCCGGTCAGATCGGCCTTGCCATCGCCGTTGGTGTCAAACAGCTTGGCGATGTTGGGATCTTTCAACTGTTCGATGTTAGTGATGTGGTGCTGTTCGGCAGTTTTCTTGTCAATCAGGTAGCCCTGAGCGGCGCCGTTAACGTAAACGCCTTCACGGTAGAACTTGGCATCGCCGCCGGCGGCTTTGTACTGATCGGCGTGCAGCGGATCCCAGCTCACGGCGAGGAAAGTGGCGTCGCCAGAGGCAATGGAGGTATAGGCAACGTTATAGTCCACTTCACGCGGCGGCTTAACGTCATAGCCGAGTTTTTCCAGCGCTTTGCTGACCAGCAGCGTTTGGAAGGTTTCTTCCGAGATGGTGCTTTGCACCGGCTGTACCGAAATGCCTTTGCCGGGCAGATCGGCGGCGTAAGTGAATTGTGAACCAATCAGTGTTGTCAGGGCCAGAGCCCATATTCCTGCTTTGCGCATAGTGAAATACCTTATTTTTGTCATGTGACGCCGGGTTACCGGCGCAGGAGATTATTTCGCCGCCGCGGCAGCCGTTTTGATCCAGCCATCAAACGTGGCCTGGTGAGCACGGATCCAGCCGTCGACATGGCGCTGTATATCGGCGCTGCTGTTTTCGCCGTTGTGCATACGCAGGTTCTGCGCGTTCACATCGGCCAGCGGCAGCTTCATGATGGCGAACAGTTTCGCCGCCGCCGGGTTGGCCGCCGCCCACTGTTTATTGGCGACGATATGCTCGTTATTGACCGAGAAACCGTAGTTTTTACCGTTAGGCAAGGTGGTGTCGGTGTTTTTCAACGAGCCGGGGCCGGCGGAAAACGGCACCGTCAGCCACACCACGTCGCGGCCCGGCACCAGTTCGTCGCTAACCCAGTACGGCGTCCAGGTGAAGTAGAGCACCGGCTTGCCCTGTTTAAAGCGGGTGATGGTATCGGCGATAATCGCCGAGTAGTTACCCTGGTTTTGTGTAACGGTTTGGCTAAGCCCATAGGCATGGATGTGGGTGTCGATCACGTTGCCGCACACCCAACCCGGCTCGCAGCCGGCCAGATCGGCCTTGCCGTCGCCGTCCGCGTCAAACAATTTCGCCAGCTTGGGGTCTTTTAACTGGGAAATATCGTGGATTTTGTAGCGATCCGCCGTTTTCTTATCGATCAGATAGCCCTGTGCGGCGTTGGTGATATACACCCCTTCACGATAAAACTTTTGCCCACCGCCGGCGTTGTTATACATATCCACCTGCAGCGGTTCCCAGTTCACCGCCATATAGGTGGCGTCGCCGGCGGCAATCGAGGTATAGGCTACGTTGTAGTCCACTTCTGCCGTGGGTTGAACGTCATAGCCCAATGCCGTCAAGGCTCGGTTGACCAGCTCTGTCTGGAAGCTTTCTTCTGCAAGGGTACTTTGTACCGGTTTTACCACGACGCCTTTACCGGGAAGTTCTGCGGCAAAGGCTTGAGCACTAAACAATGCTCCAAGGGCGACAGCCCAAATTCCTGCCGAACGCATAATGGTTCCCCTTCGGTGATGGTTGCGTGCCATGGCCCCCGGCTGGCGCCGGGAGCCGAGCGATTACGCTTTTTTGATGAATGGACGGGTGAGCAGGCCGATTGGCCCGTGAGCATACCAGCGGCCCATCCCCTTGCTGCGGCGATCGCGCCCCAGAGATTGGGTCAGGCGATCGAGAATAATGGCCAGAATAACGATACCCACGCCGCCGACCGCCGCCAGGCCCATATCAAGGCGGCCGATACCGCGCAACACCATCTGGCCCAGGCCGCCAACGGCAATCATCGAGGCGATGACCACCATCGAAAGCGCCAGCATCAGCGTTTGGTTCACGCCCGCCATAATGGTTGGCATCGCCAGCGGCAACTGTACTTTAAACAGCATTTGGCGCGGGCTGGAGCCAAAGGACTCGGCCGCTTCGATCAGATCTTCCGGCACCTGCTGTATACCCAGGATCGTCAAACGCACTATGGGCGGCAGGGCGAAGATGATGGTCACCACCACGCCGGGCACGTTGCCGATACCAAACAGCATGACGATCGGCACCAGGTAAACAAACGCCGGGGTGGTTTGCATGGCATCAAGAATCGGCCGTATCACCCTGGCGGCGTTTCTGCTGCGCGCCAGCCAGATGCCGAGCGGCAAGCCGATCACGATACAAAACAGCAGGGCGGTTAATACCAGCGCCAGCGTGACCATCGCTTGCGACCAGGCACCAATGGCGCCGATGGCCACCAGTGACACCAGCGTAGCGGCGCCCATGCCCAGGCTTGAAAGCTGCCAGGCGATCAGCGAGAACACCACAATGGCAACCGGCGCCGGCATGCCGAGCAGCAGTTGCTGAAAGCCGCTCAGAATGAAATCCACCGGCACGCGGATCCCCTGAAACAGCGGGCGGAAGTGCAGTACCAGCCAGTCGATGCCGCTGGTGACCCAGGAATCGAACGGTACCCAGGCTTTATGGAACGGATCGAGCAGGTTGAAGTGCTCCGGCTGTGCCGGGGCGCTGTTCAGCCAGTCGCTGCTCTGTGCAGCCTGGCTGGCGGCATCGTGTGACGCGGGCGGCGGTGACGTTGACCAGGCATCGTTCGCGTTGTCTGCGGGCGCCGCGGTGCTGGCCCAGGGATCGCTGTTTGCCGCGGCCTGGCCTGCGGCGTCATGGGCCGGGGCGGCACTCTGTTCTGCGGTGCTGGCCCACGGGTCTTGAGTTTGATCAGTCATTCGGTTGAGCCCTCTTTATCTAAAGCCTGCAGCAGCATGGCTTTGGAAATAATGCCGATATAGTTGTTCTCTTCGCCGACGACCGGCACGGCGCAAGGCGCCTGAGCGACCAGGGAAATCAGTTCGCTGAGCGGCATGTCGGCCGGCACCGGTGCGGGCGCTTCGAGCAGCGCATCGTCCAGCGTTTGGCCGGCCGCCAGGGCTTTTTTCAGCGATTCTATCGACACCACGCCGATGAATTTCTGCCCGCGTTCAAGAACATAGCCATAATCGCGGTCTTCATCCTGCAGCAGCCGGAGCGCTGAACGCGGACCAAAACCGGGGGTTTTACGAATTAACGTTACCGGGCGGCGTTTGGCGATATCTTTTGCGCTAAATACGTGGCTGATATCAACGCCGCGGAAGAAGGTGCGGACATAATCATTGGCCGGATTATTCAGGATTTCATCCGGCGTACCGACTTGAATAACCTCACCGCCTTGCATAATGGCAATACGATCGCCAATGCGCATGGCTTCATCCAAATCGTGGGAAATAAACACGATGGTACGCTGGTGTTTAGACTGCAATTTCACCAGCTCATCCTGCATTTCGGTACGAATTAATGGATCCAGCGCCGAGAAGGCCTCATCCATTAATAATATGTCGGGATCGTTTGCCATCGCACGGGCTAACCCTACGCGCTGGCGCATGCCGCCGGAAAGTTCATCCGGGTAGGATTTGGCATAATTTTCCAGCCCCACCTGGCGCAATGCATCCAGCGCTTTTTCCTGGCGCTCACGCAGTGGTACGCCGGCTAATTCCATGCCGAATGCCGTGTTGTCTAATACGTTCATATGCGGCATTAGCGCGAATGACTGGAACACCATGCTGATCTTATTACGACGCACGGTACGCAGGGCGGCATCGGATATTTTTGAAATATCTTCACCGTCAATCAGAACCTGCCCGCGGGTAGGTTCTATCAGACGATTGAGAAGGCGTACCAGGGTGGATTTCCCCGAACCGGAAAGCCCCATGATGACAAATATCTCGCCTTCTTCAATGGCCAGACTTGCGTTTTTTACACCCAGTGATAACCCGGTTTTTTCAAACAGCTGATCTTTGGATAATCCTTTATCAATCAGTTTGAATGCGCGATCTGGGTGCTCGCCAAATATCTTATATAGGTTTTTTACTTCGAGTTTAATTGCCATGCAATTTTCTGTTTCCTCTGGAGTAATTCAAACGATAAAAATTTCCTAATAGAAAATAATAGTGCCCTATACCCTAACACAGTGAGCTTCTGAGACAAGTCTCAATCTTCCCTCGAGGGTATATCTGAGGTTTACATCCGCTTTTTTATTGGTTATGGTACTTTCGCCCACCTTACATATTTTTTTCACTATTCGTAATAATTCTCCGAACACACTGATTTTTAGATGTAATAAATTCGTTGTGAAATTTTCAAATATTATTCTTAGTATTAAAATATTACCGTAATACGTGACGCTTTCTGGAGGAAATAGGCGTTACATTTTAGATTTACGGCGTGCTATTTTTTGCGGGGTATTCGCGGTAATAAAACGTAAATTACGCTTAATTATTGTGTGGGTATATAACCCCGCCTAATGAACCGAATGGTTATCTTGCTTTGGGAATAAAAAGGGAGAATACGGTGCCATGCGGCGAGTTATCCGTCACTTCTATGCTGCCGTGCGCTTGTGCCACATGGCTGGCGACCAGGTGCAGGCCAATGCCGTGATCGCCCTTATCTTTTGTCGTCACCCCTTGCTCAAACAGCGTGTCACGGATCGCCGGCGCAATGCCGGTGCCCTGGTCTGCGACGTCGATCACCAACTCGTTGCCGCTGTCGCTGATATACAGCTCGACGGGCGCCTGCGGCGTTGCGCCACGCAACGTCGCCTCTACGGCGTTATCCACCAGGTTGCCGATGATAGACATCAGCTCGGTTTCATTCAGCGCGGCAGGCAGTTGGCGCAGTTGGCAGGCGGGATCAAACTGCAGGGTAATGCCTTTTTCGCGGGCGCTGGCATATTTGCCTAACAGTAGGCCGCACAGCGCCGCCGAACTGAAGCGTTGAGCAATGAAATCCAGGATTTCCTGGGCGCCTTCCGACTGCGCCTCGACATAGCGCACCGCTTCATCGTAGCGATGCATATGTAACAGCCCGGCTAGGGTCGCCGCCCAGTTAAGCTGCTCATGGCGCATGATACGCAGGGTATCCGCGTAGCGCCGCACCTGGCTGAGCTGGCTGCTTAGCGTATTGATGTCGTTTTTGTCGCGGAAGCTGATCACCCAGCCCTGCAGTTTATCCTCCTGCAGGATGCGCACCCGGCTGGCGATGACGCGCACGTGGTTAAAGCGGCAAACGTCATCGTGGGTATTCTGCGCGAGCTTGGCCGGGCTGAAAAAATCTGGCTGAGCGTTGATCACTTCGCTGATCTCTTTGCCGATCAATACGCTGGCCGGTTGATGCAGTGTTAATAGTTCACGCGCGGCGCGATTGATGGTGATGATGCGCTGGCGATCGTCAATGGCGATCACCCCTTCATAGATGGCTTCCAGCAAGGCTTTTTGCTGGCGGACCAGCAGGGCAATCTCTTCCGGTTCCAACCAAAACATCTGGCGTTTGAGGTTTTTTGCCAGCAGCCAGGAGAATACGAACAGGGTGATCAAGAGCAACACCACGGAGAGAACAATTTGGCTCAGGCTGCGGGCATTCAAACTGTCGATGTACGATTTTAAGTAGCCGACGGAGACAATGCCGATCACCCGGTTATGCTCATCCATAATCGGGGCTTTGCTGCGTAGCGAAATACCGATGCCGCCTTCGCGCACTGAAATAATGCTTTTCCCGGCCAGCACCTGCTTATTATCGCCGCCGACCATCGGCGTGCCGATACTGTTGGGGGATTGTGAGTGATAAAGATGCAGGGTCTGGCTATTGCCGATAACGATATAGCTGGCATCGCTGACGGCGCGGATTTTGTTCATCAGCGCGGCGATTTGCCCGGTATCGTTGTGTTCCACCGCGCTGATCAGCGGCGGCATCAGCGCAATTTCCCGCGCCTGCACCTGGGCGCGGGCGCCAAGATCCTCATGCAGTTTGGCATCCAGCCGGTAATAGGTATAGCTGCCGATCGCCGTCAGCAGCAGGCAGGAAAAGGCGACCAGGCCAAGAAAAAGTTTGATTTGGTAAGACAGTTTTATGCGCATGGCCTGCCGTTTAATCCGGTGAATAACAAGGGCGCAGTGGTGCGTTCAGCCGGTAAGCCTACCATGATATGCGGTGCCAGTAATATTGTGGCCGATCACGTTGCGCCGGGTTTGGCGCAACGTGAAGCGGGTGGGGCGGGTACGCGCTTAGAAATCCCAGTCTTCGTCTTCGGTATTGACGGCCTTGCCGATGACGTATGACGAACCGGAGCCGGAGAAGAAATCGTGGTTTTCATCCGCGTTCGGCGAAAGCGCAGAAAGGATCGCTGGGTTGACTTCGGCCATCGCCGGTGGGAACAGGGCTTCATAGCCCAGGTTCATCAGCGCCTTGTTGGCATTGTAATGCAGGAAGGTTTTCACATCTTCTGTCCAGCCGACGCCGTCATACAGTTCTTCGGTGTAGTGAACTTCGTTGTCGTACAGATCCTGCAACAGATCAAAGGCGAAGTTTTTCACCTGCTGGCGGCGTGCCGGATCGGCTTTTTCCAACCCTTTCTGGAACTTATAGCCGATGTAGTAGCCGTGCACCGCTTCATCGCGAATGATCAGGCGGATCAAATCGGCGGTGTTGGTCAGCTTGGCGCGGCTGGACCAGTACATCGGCAGATAAAAGCCGGAATAGAACAGGAACGATTCCAGGAAGACGCTGGCGACCTTTTTCAACAGCGGATCGTCACTGCGGTAGTGGGCCAGAATGATACTGGCCTTTTTCTGCAGCGCGCGATTCTCTTCGCTCCAGCGGTAGGCATCGTCAACGTCGGGCGTTTGGCACAGCGTAGAGAAGATCGAGCTGTAAGAACGCGCGTGCACCGCCTCCATAAAGCTGATGTTCGAGTATACCGCCTCTTCATGCGGCGTTAGCGAATCGGCAATCAGCGCCGGCGCGCCGACGGTGTTCTGGATGGTGTCCAGCAGCGTCAGGCCGGTAAATACCCGGATGGTCAACTGCTGCTCCTGTGGGGTCAGCGTGGCCCATGAGGGGATATCGTTGGAAAGCGGCACTTTCTCCGGCAGCCAGAAGTTGGTGGTCAGGCGGTTCCACACTTCCAGATCCTTGTCGTCTTCGATTTTGTTCCAGTTAATCGCCTGGACACGTTGCATAGTCATAAGATCCCTCACAGCGAGCAGGACACGCAGCCCTGCACCTCGGTGCCTTCCAGCGCCATCTGGCGCAGGCGGATGTAGTAAATGGTTTTGATCCCTTTGCGCCAGGCGTAGATCTGCGCCCGGTTGATGTCGCGCGTGGTGGCGGTATCGCGGAAGAACAGCGTCAGCGATAGCCCCTGATCGACATGCTGGGTGGCGGCGGCATAGGTATCAATAATCTTTTCCGGGCCGATCTCGTAGGCATCCTGGTAGTAATCCAGGTTGTCGTTGGTCATGTAAGGCGCCGGGTAATACACGCGGCCAATCTTGCCCTCTTTGCGGATCTCGATACGTGACACGATCGGGTGAATGCTGGAGGTGGAATTATTGATGTAGGAAATCGAACCGGTTGGCGGCACCGCCTGCAGATTTTGGTTATACAGCCCGTGCGCCATCACAGACTGGCGCAGCGCCTGCCAGTCGTCCTGGCTTGGGATACTGATATTGGCCTGAGCGAACAGTTCGCTGACGCGTGCGGTTTGCGGCTGCCAGCTTTGCTCAATGTATTTGCTGAAATATTCGCCGCTGGCGTAGGTGGAGTTTTCAAACCCGCCGAAACTGCTGCCGCGTTCTATCGCCAACTGGTTGGACGCGCGGATGGCGTGGTAGGCCACGGTGTAGAAATAGATGTTGGTGAAATCAATCCCTTCTTCGGAACCGTAGTAGATACGCTCACGCGCCAGGTAGCCGTGCAGGTTCATCTGCCCCAGGCCGATGGCGTGTGAGGCGCGGTTGCCGCTGGCGATTGAAGGCACCGAGCTGATGTCGCTCATGTCCGCCACCGCCGTCAGCGCGCGAATCGCTGTTTCCACCGCTTTGCCGAAGTCCGGCGCGTCCATGGTCTTGGCGATGTTCAGCGAGCCGAGGTTGCAGGAGATATCTTTGCCCACTTCCGCGTAGCTGAGATCGTCGTGGTAGGTGCTGGCACGGTTGACCTGCAGGATTTCCGAACATAGGTTACTCATGTTGATGCGCCCGGCGATCGGGCTGGCGCGGTTGGCCGTATCTTCAAACAGCATATATGGGTAGCCGGATTCAAACTGGATTTCCGCCAGCACCTGGAAAAACTCGCGCGCATTGATGCGGGACTTGCGGATGCGCTTGTCGCCCACCATTTCGCGATATTTTTCGCTGACGCTGATCTCTGAGAACGGCACGCCGTACACCCGCTCCACGTCATACGGCGAGAACAGGTACATTTCTTCGTTGTTTTTCGCCAGCTCAAAGGTGATATCCGGGATCACCACGCCGAGCGACAGGGTTTTGATGCGGATTTTCTCATCGGCGTTTTCACGCTTGGTATCGAGAAAGCGCAGGATGTCGGGGTGGTGCGCGTTAAGGTACACCGCACCGGCCCCCTGGCGCGCGCCGAGCTGGTTGGCATAGGAAAAGGCATCCTCCAGCATTTTCATGATCGGGATAACGCCGGACGACTGGTTTTCGATGCGTTTGATCGGTGCGCCCACTTCGCGAATATTGGTCAGCAGGAAGGCCACGCCGCCGCCGCGCTTGGAAAGCTGCAGCGCAGAGTTCACCGCCCGGCCGATGGATTCCATATTGTCTTCAATGCGCAGCAGAAAGCAGGAAACCAGCTCCCCGCGTTGGCGCTTGCCGCAGTTGAGGAAGGTTGGGGTAGCCGGCTGGAAGCGCCCGGAAATAATTTCCTCGACCAGATCCTGCGCCAGTTGGGTGTTGCCGGCCGCCAGAGTCATCGCCACCATGCACACGCGGTCTTCATAACGTTCCAGATAGCGTTTGCCATCAAAGGTTTTCAGCGTGTAGCTGGTGTAATATTTGAAGGCGCCCAGAAAGGTATCGAAGCGGAACTTCTTGGCATAGGCCTGGCGGAACAGTTGCTTGATGAAGGCGAACTCATACTGCGCCAGCACCTGCGCTTCGTAGTAGCCTTCCTCTACCAGATAGCGCAGCTTTTCTTCCAGGTTATGGAAGAAAACGGTGTTTTGGTTGACGTGCTGCAGGAAGTATTGGCGTGCGGCCAGCCGATCTTTATCGAACTGGATGCGCCCTTCGGCATCGTAAAGGTTGAGCATCGCGTTGAGCGAATGATAATCCAGCGCGCCGGACGCCGGTTTGGTCAGTTCTGTTGTTGCCAAAATGCGGTTACTCCCTGTCGAACGTTTGCAACGTCTAGCTCGGTGCCGAGCAGTTCAAAACGGTAAAGAAAAGGCACCTGGCATTTTTTAGCGATAATGTCGCCGGCAATGCCGTACGCTGCGCCGAAGTTGGTATTCCCGGCGGCGATTACGCCGCGCAGATAGGAACGGTTCTGTGGCACATTGAGAAAGCGGATCACCTGGATCGGCACCGCGCCGACGGTGCTACCGCCGCCGTAGCTGGGCACAATCAATATATAGGGTTGTTCCATTAACAGCTTGCTGCGGGCGCCGGCGATCGGGATACGTATCGCCGGCAGGCCCAGCTTCTCAACGAACCGATGGGTGTTCTCCGAACTGCTGGAGAAATAAACCAACGGATTCATGCCTGAACCTCACGATGCCAGGGCTTGGGCCAGCGCGCCGATTTTGTCCGGGCGGAACCCGGCCCAGTGATCGTCGCCGGCGATAATCACCGGAACCTGTTGGTAACCTAATGATTTTACATGTGTCAGGGCCTGTTGATCCTGCGTGAGGTCGATGACCTGATAATCAATCCCTTGTTTATCAAATGCGCGATAGGTGGCATTGCACTGGACACAGTCAGGTTTACTGTAAATAATAATGCTCATGATTCGCATTTACCTTGTGGTTTGAAGGAAAGGCGGCCAACACCAGAAAACGGAGCATCTTACGGCGTTTCTGGCAGCGTTATCAGCCGGCACGATGTCCCTGCGGCTGACATAATGAATACTATATATTGATATTGGTTTTATCAACCATTCTACATATAGTGTTTTTGCCTTTTTTTATGCAAGCCGCAGCCGGGCTGGGTTGCGTGGGGAAAATTTTTTTTCGGCGTGTCCGGCTCCTAATGCGGGCCGTCTTCAAACATCTCGACAAACGGGTGAGTAACGCCCGCATCGGCGTTGGCGTGGCGGTAAAGTAGCCAGGTGCGGTTTTTCACCGTTTCACCGGCAATCTGGATAGGGACCCGCCAAAGACGATCGTTCAACGCCGGATGTGTGGGGAAGTAGGGGGATAAAACGTAAACGGCCCGTGGTTACCCACGGGCCAGACGCACATTTGTTGTTTTCTCTTTATAACTGCAGGGGGTGTTAACGCCGGGCCAGCAGGACGCCGAGCACGATGCCAACAGCGGCTCCGATGCCTACGCCCTGCCAAGGTTTGTCGTGTATATAGTTGTCAGCATGGCTGACCGCGTCACGCGCGTGCTGTGTCAGGCTGGGGGAATCGTTAAAGCGTGCCCTGGCGTCGCGTAAAACCCCTTTCGCCTTATTGTGCAGCTCTTTCAGTTCCTCTTTGCTCTTATCACCGGAAGCCCGCAGGACTTCGTCTAATGTATCGGCAAGCAGAGTGACGTCCTGATCGATATCTCGTTCTACTTTTTCGCTTTTCTTAAACATTCGGCTCTCCGTTTCGACACATGTCTGGTAAGTATAGACCATTTTGGTCATTTTGCCGGCGGCGCTGGGGTATTGCGCTGCGCCAAACGGCGTTGCCGTGTTCTGTACATTTGGTTACGTGAGGAAACCAATCCCTTACTGAAGCACTACACGGGTTCCTCTATTATCAGCGCAACGGCTCCATTGGGGGCTTACCGAAAAAAACGCTGAGGAATGTCACTATGAAAAAAGTATTTGCGCTGATCGTTGCTGCCGCTATGGGTCTGTCTTCTGTTGCTTTTGCCGCTGATACTACAGCGGCACCGGCTTCCGCACCTGCTACTGCTGCGGCGCCTGCTGCTGCACAGAAAGCACCGGCTAAAACCACCACTCACAAGAAAGCCCATAAAAAAGTCACCAAAAAAGCCCCGGCACAGAAAGCTCAGGCGGCTAAAAAACATCATAAAGCCACTAAAAAAGCCGCGCCAGCCGCTCAAAAAGCACAGGCGGCTAAAAAACATCATAAAGCCACTAAAAAAGCCGCACCAGCAGCCCAAAAAGCGCAGGCTGCCAAAAAACACCACAAAACCGCTAAAAAAACCGCCGCTAAAAAAGCCGCTACTCCAGCCGCTTAATCATCAGTGATGGAACGGCACCGGTTAACGGCACAGTGCCAGTATGCAGACACCCGGGCTTGCCCGGGTGTTTTCTTTTTGGTGCGCTGGCCGGATAAGTATCCGCACGCCGTCATGCCTTGTACGGCGGGAGCCATGGCCGGATAAATTCAACGACGGCCTGAATGGTTTGCCGGTGAAATGCGTCGCGTTGCGCCGAAGGCGTGGCGCAAATAAATGCCTCTCCGTCCGCTTCCAGGATGGATTTCGCCGCCGGTGTGCAGGTTGGCAAAAAATCGAAGTGGTTACCGCCAGGCAACGTTAGCGTGCGAATAGGGTATTTACCGCTATCGGCGGCCAGTTTGGCGCCGCCCAGATTCCCCACCGTGTTTCCTTCCATATAGTGCTGCGGCACGATAACCAACAGCGGCGCACTGAGCCTGCGCAGGCTGGACGGCGACAGGTAGTGCACCATCCCCGGATCGAGCGCGATGGCAAAGCGGATGCGCGGATCGGTATAGTCGGCATCCATTTGCCGTGCTGGTAAGGCCGACAAATCTACCCCGGCCGCGGTATAGAATTGGCAGCTTGGCGTAGCTGGCGCCTGGCGGCAACCGTGGGCGAAACCCTCGCGCGTGATACGTCCGCCGATGGCGGCAATGGCGCTGTAGCCCCCTTTGGAGTGGCCGATGACGCCGACGGCGTGCGGATTAATATGTTGGCGCCAGCGTGGGTTTTGGCTGACCGCGGTAATCAGGGCGGAAATATCCTGCGTCTGCTGCCACAGCCTGGCCGAGCGTGCCGGTATGGAATTGCCGGTGGTGCTGCCGGGGTGGTTCACCGCCACTACGATAGCGCCTTGCTGCACCAACGCCTGCGCCAGCCAGGCTTGGCTCATCGCATTGCCGCCGCTGCCATGGCTTAACACAATCAGCGGGAAGCGCCCGGCAGCGACAGGGGCATCAGGATGGGTATTGATGCAGTGAAATACCGGGGAGTGGGCGGCAGAGCATTCAGGCACTGGGGCGCTTGCCGTGCGTTGCTCGCGGGGCGGCGTTGTAGGGTAACGCACCCACCCAGTAAGCACTCGCTCACCGTTGTGAAAGGTCTGTTGATGGCTGGCGACTTGATAGGGCGCAGCATTCGCCAATGTGCTGAATAAGGCAATAAGCAGCAGTAGTGTTTTCATTTCGGGTTCTCATGGCT
Source organism: Gibbsiella greigii (assembly GCF_039540155.1). Taxonomy (NCBI): domain Bacteria; kingdom Pseudomonadati; phylum Pseudomonadota; class Gammaproteobacteria; order Enterobacterales; family Yersiniaceae; genus Gibbsiella; species Gibbsiella greigii. The sequence continues at coordinate 131,393 of NZ_BAABEM010000011.1, read as the reverse complement.
GGTGGAAACGCCATTGTGCCCACGCCGGGAATGGCCGCGACCTCGATCGCGATCCAGCACCTCAACCGATTGTTTTAACAGTTTTAAGGCCCTACACTCGCCATTCAGTCACTACTCTGATGGGCCGCTATGCCACTTGTCCCGCTTTCCTTTCTGTTTAGCCTGATGTGCCTGATCCTGCTGTTGCGCCTTGGTCGCCCGCAGCGCCAGCGCTGGGCGTTCCAACTATTGCTGCTGTTGTGTATCTGGCAAAGCCTGTTGATTGGGCTGCGCTATGGCTACCATGTGGCGCTGTTTAATCCGTTGCAGCCCTTTGGCGCCGTGCTGGTGCCGGTGCTGAGCTACCTAGCGTTGCTGACCAGCGCCCAGGGGCGGTTGAGCCGTTATACCTATGGGCACCTGATGCTGCCGCTGTGGGTATGGCTGGCGGCCACGTGGGCGCCGGTGTTGTTGGATGCGCTAATTGTCGCCAGTTATCTGGGGTATGGCATCGCCATGCTGTTTTATCTGCGCCGGGGGGAGAACTGCCTGCAACAGGTGGCGTTGACGGAAAGCTGGCTGAGCTACCGGCTGTGGCGGGCATTGGCTGTTGTGCTGATACTGTGCAGTATGGCTGAAATCGTGATTATTGTGGATTTCGAGCTGTTCGGCGGGCGGTTGGCGGCGCTGGTGGCCACCGTCAGCAATACGCTGCTGGCCCTTGGCGTCGCCCTGGCGCTCGGGCTGATGCGGCCACCAGAGGCCACTGTGGAGCCCGTGGCGGAGGTGGGCGGCGAGGAGCGTGCCGCCCCTGAACAGACGGCGGCGTGGTTTGCCCAAATACACCGGCGTTTGCAACAGGATAATCTTTATCTAACGCCTGAGCTGAACCTGGCCAGCCTGGCGCGCAAGGTGGGCCTGCCGGCCCGTAAGGTTTCGCAGGCTATTAACCAGCAGACCGGGATGAACGTTTCCCAGTATGTGAATCAACTGCGGATCCAGCAGGCGGCGGCGTGGCTGCGCGGCAGCGAAAAGCCCGTGACGGAAATTATGCTGGATGCCGGTTTTATCACCAAATCGAACTTTAACCGTGAGTTTCAGCGCGTCCTGGGCATGAGCCCCAGTGAGTGGCGCAGGCGGAAAGCTGAGAATAGAAATAATAATTCGTTATAACTATCACATTTCTCATCGGTTTGTGCTGGGGTATGCTGATAGACGTTGTCGTTCCCCCTTGTTTGTGAGCCACGCCCCATGACCGCAATCAGTCGCAAAGAAAATAATTTTCAGCTTAACAAGCGGATTTTATCCGTAGTGATGTTTACGTTTACCTGCTATCTGACCATCGGTTTGCCGCTGGCGGTGTTGCCGGGGTTTGTGCATAACCACCTGGGTTATAACTCGGTGATGGCGGGGTTGATTATCAGCGCGCAATATTTCGCGACGTTGGTCAGCCGTCCGCATGCCGGGCGTTATGCCGATCAGTTCGGACCGAAAAAGGTGGTGCTGTTTGGCCTGGCCTGTTGCGGGTTGAGCGGGGTGTTTTACGCTATCGCCTATTGGTTCGACGGCCTTCCGCTGCTGAGCCTGATCCTACTGTGCATTGGCCGCATGCTCCTGGGCGTGGGGGAAAGCTTCGCCAGCACCGGTTCGACGCTGTGGGGCATCGGGCTGGTGGGATCAGCACATACGGCGCGAGTGATTTCCTGGAACGGTGTGGCTACCTATGGCGCGATGGCCGGCGGCGCGCCGCTGGGTGTTTACCTTAACCAGCACTGGGGCCTGGCCGGGGTGGCCGGGCTGATTGTGTTCGCGGTGCTGGTGTCGCTGTGGCTGGCAAGTGGCAAACCGGTGGTGGCGATTTCGGCCGGCAAGCGTATTGCCTTCAGCGCCGTGTTTGGGCGCATCTGGGCGTATGGGATGGGATTGGCGCTCGGCACCGTGGGGTTTGGCGTTATCGCCACGTTCATCACCCTGTACTACGCCGAGAAAAGCTGGAGTGGCGCGGCTTTCACGCTCACGTTATTTAGCTGTGCGTTTGTCGGCATGCGGTTGTTGTTCAGTAATGCCATCAACCGCTACGGTGGCCTGAGCGTGACGCTGGTGTCTTTTGCGATCGAAATCGCCGGCCTGCTGTTGATCTGGCTGGCGATCGCGCCGTGGATGGTGCAGATCGGCGCACTGCTGGCCGGGGCAGGTTTCTCGTTGGTGTTCCCGGCGTTGGGCGTTGAGGCGGTGAAACAGGTGCCGCAACAAAACCAGGGAACGGCGCTTGGGTTGTACTCGGCGTTTCTGGATCTGGCGCTGGGGATCACCGGGCCGCTGGCTGGGTTGCTGATCACCTATAGCGGTATGCCGTCAATCTATCTGGCGGCGGCGCTGATGGTGTTTTTTGGCGCGTTGTTAACGCTGCGGATGCAGGCGCTGGCGCGCCGCGGATCGGTAATAAACCATAATTAGGGATTATTCTGAAACCCTTATTTATATTAATAAAGTGATTGTTTCATCTGCTGTTTGCGGTAAGGTCGCACTGCGTTTAGCAATGAAAATAAGGAGAAATTAATGTATTTACGGCCGGATGAAGTGGCTAGAGTGTTGGAGAGTGCCGGCTTTGTACGTGATTATGTCAGCGATCAGGCCTATGGTTACCGCAAGGGCGAACACTATGTGTATGTTAACCGGGAAGCGCGTATGGGGCGAACAGCGTTGGTGATCCACCCCGCGCTGAAAGAGAAGAGCCTGCATTTTGCCACGCCGACCTCGCCGGTGCGCACCAGCGAGCAGTATCTCGAATTCCCTCTGGACTTAAGCGGCGACGCACCAACCCAGCGTTATGGCATCCCTCATGGTTTTAGCTCCCGCGATGCGCTTTCGCGCTACCTGTACAGCATGTTCTGATGCGTTTTCCCCCGGCTAAGGGGGAACGTACTCACAGCGCTACCAGCACCTCATGGTTGAAACGCTCGTTGTAGCTGCGGCGAAACTGCGCCAGCTCAAACGCGTCCAGATCCATATCGGCAAAATAAAACAGCGCGGCCTCGGTGTGTTCGCTGAGCAACTCCGGCGACAGGCCCGCGCGTATTAATATTTCACGCCAGTGGCCGATTTGCTCATCGTCCGCCTGTTTGACGAAAGTGGCATAGATAAAGATCAGATAGGCCGCCTGGTGCATTTCTTCTCTGTAGCCGTTATTCAGCATCCTGATGAAATTCTGGCTTTGGCGCGGCCCCATTTCTTGCATCATCGACTCAATCAGCAAGGGTTTGATCTTCAGCCGATGCGCCAGTGAAGCCACCGCTTTGCGGGTATCGGAGGTCAGGATGAAATAACCCGCGATAAAAACCAATACCAGGGCGGCGATGATGATCCACGTCATTAGGTTGTCTTATTGTGTTGGGGCGCAGTGCCGGGCCATGGGCGCCGGCCTAGTGCTCATTGCCAAAGTTGCCGCCGGGGCGCGTTTGCGTATTATGCAGGTGGTGATTGAAGGTGGCGGCGTCTTTCGCCAGCGCATCCAGATGGGCGCCCAGCATTTTGATCTGCTTCACCAACGCATGCTGTTCCGGCACCGAACTGGCGGTGCTCAATTTGCGCCGCAGCTGTTCATTCTGCGCGCGCAGGGCCGCTTCCCGCTGTTTGGCTTCTTCCAGCAGCTGTTGCAGCGCCTGGTAGCTTTGCTGCCATTCACGGTGCTGCTTTTCGAAGCTGGCTTGCAATTCATTCATTGCATGTTGAAACCGAATATCCAGCTCGCGCATTGTCATCTTCTTCTTCCTTATTGCGGCACTCAATCGAGGTTGGCAGTATAGCGAAAACTGTTCAGAAGCTCACCCGTTGCTGCACCCTTTGTTGACAATCTGTTACTTGCAACCCTGCGGCGGTGTCTTACAATCATCACTATCCCCTGATGGCGAAGGTTCCCGGCCTTCCCTGTAAGAGTGACGCGACGATGAGTAACGATGAGCAAGGTTTTTTTGAGCAGGCGATGGCGGATGTGATCCCGCTCGCCGGGCGGCAGCAGACGCTGTACCTGAAGCCGCAGGATCATATGGATAAAACCCAACGCCGGGAGGTGCGGGCCATACCGTTGAACAACGTTCTCAGCACGGATTTCCTGGCGATTATTCCCCGTGCCACGGCGCTGGAGTATAAACGCGAAGGGATCCAGCAGGGCGTGCTGGATAAGCTGCGCCAGGGGCGTTATGCCCCGCAGGGCAGTTTGAACTTGCGTGGCAGCACGGTGGAGCAATGCCGGCAGGCGCTGTTTAGTTTTATTGTCCAGGCGGAACGGCGAAATTTGCGCTCGTTGCTGGTTGTGCATGGCCGTGGCCGGGCGGATGACAGCCATGCGAACATCGTGCGCAGTTATGTCGCCAAATGGCTGGTGCAGCTTGAACAGGTGCAGGCGTTTTGCCGGGCGCTGCCGCGGGACGGCGGCGATGGCGCTTGCTATGTCACACTGCGCAAGTCTGCGGCGGCGAGGGCCGATAACTTTGAGCGTCATGCCAAACATAGCCGTTAGCTATACCCAAAATAATTCGAGTTGCAGGAAGGCGGCAACGCAGCGAATCCCCAGGAGCTTACTCCAGTAAGTGACTGGGGTGAGCGAGGAAAGCCAACACACCTGCAGCTTGAAGTATGACGGGTATAAAATGTTTTAATAAAACTAATGGGTATAAGGATTATGCAGTGTAATCAATAATTACGTCGGGTTTATATTTGTTTCCTTTATGTGCCTTTACAGATGTTTTTCTGTACACAGTAAAAATAATCTCGTGATATTTTTTTGATCTTCGTTACACTTTGAGTAACATTAAAGCGTAATACGGTGTTTTTACAAAGGACTGTGTTTTTTTACTATGAACCCGCCGTTTGTCTCCCTGATTAATGGTGATGTCAGTGCCTTTCGCGTGGATAAAAAGATAATCCAGACAGGGTTGCCTATATGAATAAGTACGATGATATCAAGCGTTTTATCGAAAAAACAAAAGTGGAAGGCATTGATTATAAAGAGATAAATGAAAGGGTAGTGGAAGAGGATCTGGCAACCTCAATGAAAAAATGGAGTTTGATTAAACAAATTTCCGCCATTGAAGAAGATTCCGATCTTCCTTTTGGTAAAGGCATGACTACCCAATCCGCGCCGCAGCCCGTGAGCGCTGAAGAGTTTGCCAATGCGGCCCGGCAAGCGCGTAAACAAGCTGAAACGGCGGTTGCCGCACCGCGCACACCAAAAGCCACTTCTGCTCCTGCGATTGATCCTTTTTCTTCCGAAGTGCCGCCGCCGGTACCGGGTTCCCGTCTGATGGATTCCCTGCATGCGATATTGCCGCCGCAATCGGCGCCCTCGGTGGCGCTGGAGGATGAAAACCCGGCGCTGCAAGCAGCATCCATTACCCCAGGCCACCAGCAGAACCTGCTCGATTCCCTTAATCAGCTTTTGCCGCCAGGCCAGCAGGAAGCTGCGCCATCGGCTGCCCCTTCTTTGCCGGAGAAGGCGCCGTTAACGGCACCGGTAGCGGCTACAGCGCCGCCAGCGGCAGCGGATAGCGGGTTCCGCCAAATGTTTAAGCAAAAAGCACCGCAGCAGGCTGCGGCATTATTACCTCGCGACACACCGCTCCAACCCTTGCTAGAGATGATTGCATTATGCCGTTAGTTTGCGTTTGTTCGCCAAAAGGTGGCGTAGGGAAAACCACGATAGCTGCCAATTTGGCCTATTCCCTGGCCCGCAGTGGCAGTAAAGTTCTGGTGATTGATTTTGACGTGCAGAACGCACTGCGTTTGCACTTTGGCGTGCCGATTTCGGATACGCGCGGCTTTGTGGCGAATGCCGCGGAAGAATCTGACTGGAGCCAGTTTATTTTAAAAGCCGGCTCGAATACCTTTGTGTTGCCCTATGGCGATGTGACGGAAGATCAGCGCCTGGCGTTTGAGCACCATTTGGCGGCCGATCCGCTGTTTTTGAAGCGCGGCCTGAATACCGTATTGAATTATCCAGGGCTGGTGATTATCGCCGACTTTCCGCCAGGCCCAGGGCCGGCGCTCAAAGCGGTGCAGGCCATCGCCGATTTGCATGTGGTGGTGATGCTGGCGGATACCGCCTCGCTGTCGCTGTTGCCGCATATGGAGCAACATAAATTAATCGGCATGCCGCTCAATAATAAAAATGGTGAGTATTATGTCGTTAACCAAATTGATACCCGCCGTACGTTAAGCCGTGACGTCACGCAGTTTTTTGAGCAGCGCTTGCATGACCATTTATTAGGAACGGTTCACCGGGATGAGTGTGTGCCGGAGGCTAACGCTTCGCAACAGGCCATAATTGACTTTAATCCGGTATCTGCTTCGGCGTTTGATATTGAATTGATTAGCAAAAAGGTTGCCGCCATTTTGGGGATTAAAATCGGTGTGGGGGAATGATTCGCACGATTAGATATAAATAATTATCAATATTATTTTTTTGGTGGCCTGATTATTATGAATAAAATACTTTTTTATCTCCTGATGCTTTTGCTATTACCGGTTGCCGTGGTGATTATCATTACGCCGATGGATAGCGAGAAACAGTATATTTTCGGTCTGATTAGTATCGCCATATTGTTTTTGCTGGGGCAAAGCAAAAGCAAGCGTATTACGGTTGTGATGGTCATTATGTCGGCCATGATGTCGATACGTTATATTTACTGGCGCACAACGGAAACACTGCATTTTAATTCCACCATCGAAGCCATTCTGGGCATTGGGCTTTACCTGGCCGAGCTGTATATCTGGGGGATTTTGCTGCTGGGCTACCTGCAAACCACCTGGCCGCTGCAGCGCAAGATTGAGCCGTTGCCGGATGACACCGCGCTTTGGCCGACGGTGGATGTTTATATCCCCACCTACAACGAAAGCCTGGACGTGGTGCGCGACACCGTACTGGCCGCACAATGCATTGATTACCCAAAAGATAAAATAAAAATCTATGTGTTGGATGACGGCACGCGCAACGAGTTCGCCGTGTTCGCGGCCGACGCCGGCGTGGGTTACATCACCCGCGCGGAGCACTCGCACGCCAAAGCCGGCAACCTGAACCATGCGATGAAGGTCACCAAAGGCGAATTGATCTGCGTATTTGACTGCGACCACGTGGCCACCCGCGCTTTCTTGCAGGCGACGGTGGGCGGCTTTCTGAAGGACCCCCGCCTGGCGCTGGTGCAGACGCCGCACTACTTTTATTCCCCCGATCCGTTCGAACGCAACCTGTCCGCCGCACGTGCCATGCCGGGCGAAGGGGCGCTGTTCTACGGCCCGATCCAGCAGGGCAATGACAACTGGAACGCCACCTTTTTCTGCGGCTCTTGTGCGGTTATCCGCCGTACTGCGCTGGATGAAGTCGGCGGCTTTGCCGTTGAGACCGTCACCGAAGACGCCCACACCGCATTGAAAATGCAGCGCCGCGGTTGGAATACCGCCTTCCTGTCGATTCCGCTGGCCGCCGGGCTGGCGACGGAGCGCCTGGGGCTGCACATTGTTCAGCGCACCCGCTGGGCGCGTGGTATGACGCAGATTTTCCGCGTCGACAACCCGCTGCTTGGCCGTGGGCTGAAGCTGCCGCAGCGCCTGTGCTACCTCAGCGCCATGCTGTATTACCAACTGGGGCTGCCGCGGGTGGTGTTCCTGACGGCGCCGAGCGTCTACCTGTTGTTTAACCTCAACATCATCTCCTCATCGGCCAGCCTGATTTTTGCCTATGCGCTGCCGCACCTGGTGATGTCGATCTATGTCAACTCGCGCATGAACGGCCGCTATCGCTACAGTTTCTGGGGCGAAATTTACGATACCGTAATGGCGTTTCATCTGGTATTGCCGACGCTCGTCACCATGCTGGCGCCCAAGCGCGGCAAATTCAACGTGACGGATAAAGGCGGGCTGCTGGACGTCGGTTTCTTCGACTTCAACATCGTAAAACCGCACCTGATCATCGCTGTGTTGATGACGATCGGTATCGGTTACGGCATTGTGCGGGCCATTTTCCACGATTACTTTGGCGTGGATCCGCGCGTAGTGGCGCTGAACGTGCTGTGGGGCGGATTTAGCGTACTGATCCTGCTGGCGGCGATCGCCGTTGCCAAGGAAACCCGCCAGGTGCGCAAAACTATCCGCGTGGAAGCGGCGATCCCGGCGATTATCCACTACGCCAACGGTATTTCCCTGCGCACCACCACCATTGATATCTCGATGGGCGGCGTTCAACTGATCACCCCGGATGAGCGCTACCTGAATGAAGATATTGAGGATGTGGAGATTCAGCTATCTTCCGGCGCCGAAAGTTTCCCGGTGCGGCAAGTCAGCGGCGACAAAGAGCGCCTTCGTCTGCAGTTCAAGAACCTGTCTTTACCACGGCGCCGTGAGTTGGTGCGCATCGTGTTATGCCGTGCGGACGCCTGGATCGGCGAGAGTTATCCACAGGATAACCCGCTGCGCTCTCTGGCCAGCATTGTGCGCTGTGTCTTTGAGCTTTTTTACAACACATGGAAAGAGCGTCGGGCCAAAAACAAGCCTGCTGCGCCTGCCAGCAAAGGTGAAGCGGCATGAAATACAGTGTGAAAAACGGCAAGCGCGTACCTCGCGGCCATAAACTGCTCAGCAGCCTGCTGCTGATGCTCGGCCTATTCCCCGCCGCGCAGAGCCCCGCAGAAGAGGCCGCCCCGGCGGCCGGCGGCGCAGCGGTGGCGCTGCCAGACTGGTTACCTCCGGCGCCTACGGCGCCGGAGGCTGTGGGTGCTGCACCCACAGCCCAACAACAAACAGATGAGCCGGTTACGCCGCCGCCCGGCGGGCCAGCGGCGCAGCCGCTCGCCACGGATCTGACCATCGCGGAAATGGGGCAGCCCGGCGGCCTGACGCTGAGCGGCGTGCAATTGCAATCCGGCATCACGTTCACGCTGCCGCGCGATCAGGTGATCACCAATGCCAAATTGACCCTGGTGCTGAAGGTGTCGCCGGCGTTGTTGGCCCGCGACGCATCGCTCGATCTGATGCTCAACGGCCAGCCGCTGGGCAGCCTGCCGCTCAGCCAGGATAGCGGCGGCAACGGCACCTATGAGCTGGATATTCCCGGCGCGATGATCGTCTCCAGCAACAACCTGAGTTTCCGGGTGAGCGGCGGCGACAGCATGACCTGCCAGGCGTCGGAATCCTCACAGTATTGGGTGACCGTGCAACCGAACAGCGTGTTGAAGCTGGAAGGGTTACAACTGGACAGCAGCCCGGATTTGGGCCATTTCCCACGGCCATTCTTTGATTCGTTGCAAATGCAGGAATCGAAAATCCCGCTGGCGTTCTCCTCCGCGATGAAGCCGGGCGACGTTAGTGCCGCCGCCATCGTCGCCTCTTATTTTGGCATGGTGTCCGATTATCGTGGCGTGGATTTTCCCGTGGTGCTGGGCGATCTGCCGGAGCAAAACGGCATTTTGTTTGGCCGGCCGGGCGACAAAATCGGCTCGCTGACGCTGCCGGCCAGCAATGGCGCTTCACTCAAGGTTATCAATAACCCGGTTAACCCGGTTTATAAACTGTTGCTGGTGCTGGGCAATAATGATGTCCAACTGCGCCAGGCCGCCTACCGGCTGGTGACCAGCCCGCTGCCCGAACAGATGGATACGGTGGCTGTGGACAACACCCTGATCCCGTCGAGGGCGCCTTATGATGCCCCGCGCTGGATTGATACTTCGCAACCGGTGACTCTGGGCGAACTGATCGGCCGCGATCAGAACAATGTGCTGACATCGAACGGCATTTACCATGAAGGTATCAAGGTGGCTTTCCGCGCCGCACCGGATCTGTTCATGTGGGACGGCCGCCATATTCCGCTGCGCCTTGATTATCACTTCCCGGCGGATCACTGGATTGATGAAGATCGATCGCGGCTCAACGTGTCGATCAACGGTACCTTCCTGCGCGATCTGACGGTGAATAAAGTCGGCCTGTTGGAGAACATCTGGCGCCGTCTGGGGGGCGACAGCCGCCAGGAAAGCTACACGTTGCAGCTTTCCCCTTACCTGATCTACGGCGATAACCAACTGCAGTTTTACTTCGACATCAAGCCGAAGCAGGGCACTCCGTGCAGCATTCTCACCAGCAATAACAGCAAAAGTCGCATTGATCCGCGCTCATATATCGATCTGAGCGGCAGCTACCATTTTACCCAGCTACCGAACCTGTCCTATTTTGTCGGCGCTTCCTATCCTTTCTCTAAACTGGCGGATTTTTCCAGCAGCCTGCTGCTGTTGCCGGAAGCGCCCAGTGCAGGGGAAATCCGTAGCCTGATGAACATGAGCGCCCGTGCCGGTAATGCCACCGGGGTGCCGATCGGTAACGTGCAGGTGGCGTTTGGCCTGCCGGATAACGCCCAGGAAAACCCACTGTTTGCCCGCGATATTCTGGCGGTCAGTACGCTGGCGAACTCCGGGTTTAACCAACGGTTGCTGCAGCAGTCGCCGTTTGACGTCAGTGCTGATTTACTGGCGGTGAAAAAAACCACCCAGTTACGGCGCCTGGTGTCCTGGCTGACCGGCGATTGGTATACCCAACCGCTGGATGCCGATCGTTACCTGCAGTCTAACGGCGAGTGGCGCGGCTTTGTCAGCTACCGTTCACCGTGGTCGGCCAATCATGTTGTGGTGCTGGTAACCGGCAGCGACGAGCAGGAACTGGCAAAAATCCATAACGATCTGAAGTCGCCGGAGATCAACGCCGGCGTGCGCGGCGATCTCGCCGTGATCACCGATGAAAGTGGCGTGCGCAGCTTCAGCGTTGGCCAACAGTTCCCAAGCGGCCAAATGCCCTGGCATATGATGGTGATCTGGTATGCCAGCACCCATATTGTGATCCTGGCGTGGATCGCCGTGGCGCTTTCCCTGATCGCGGGCAGCGCGGCCTATTTGATGCTGGTGCGCCATTCAGCCAGGCGCTTGGGCAAGCAGCCGAAGAAATAACGATGATGACAATGATAAACGCATTACCTATTAAGCAGCCTGGCGATTCCCGGGGTGGAAAATGAAAAGAACAACGCTGTCTTTGGCAATACTCAGGGTGCTGTACCTGGTCGGCAGCGCTGGCATCCTTGCGGGCGCGATGCCGGCTCTGGCGGCGGATGCCCCCAACCCGGCGATGAAGGCGCTGTTTGAGCAGGCGGAGTACTGGCACGCGCGGGCGCACGATGAGCTGGCGAAAGACGCCCTGCAGAAAGTGCTGCTGGTCGATCCGAACAACAGCCGGGCGCTGTATCTGATGGCGCTGTATTCCCTGCAAAGCGGCAATACGGCGGCGGCGACCCAGTGGCGTGAGCGGCTGGCGAAGGTATCACCGCAGGATCCGTTGCTGATTGAACTGGGCAACGCCAAGACGCTGCGCGCGGTGCCGCCTTCACAGCTTGCTTCGGCGCGCCAGATGGCGGCGCAGGGCAACATTACCGGCGCGCTGGCCGCTTACCGCGTGATTTTCAACGGCGATACCCCATTGGACAGCCTGGCGACCGAATATTACCTCACCATGGCGGGGGATAAAAGACTGTTGCCGCAGGCGATAGCCAGCCTGGAACAACGGGTTGCCCAGCGCCCGGGCGATGCCGAAGCGCGCCTGGCGCTGGGCAAGGTCATGACCTATCAGGAAACCACCCGCCGCCAGGGGATTGCCTTGCTGAACGGCATGGCGGCCGACAGCCCCGAGGCCGATCGCGCTTTGCGCCAGGCATTGTTGTGGCAGGCTCCGCAGGAAAGCGATCGTGATGTTTATCAGGAGTACCAGGCGCGCCACCCGAATGATACGGCGGTGATGGGCTATTTCCAGAAGAACATCGGCGGCGCCGCCAAAAGCCAGGGGTTCACGGCGCTAAACAGCGGCGATGTCAACGCGGCGAAAAGCCAGTTTAACAGCGTGCTGGCCGGCAATCCGAACGATCAGGATGCGCTGGCCGGCCTGGGGTATATCGCCCAGCGCAGCGGCGATTTTGCCCAAGCAGCCGACTACCTGTCACGCGCGGCCCAGCAGGGCGGCGCGAATAGCGAACAGCTGAAAAGCCAGGCGGAAGACGCCGCTTTCTATGCGCAGTTGGCCAACGCCAAAGCGAGTGCGGACCGCGGCAACTATGACGCCGCGCTGGCTGCCGTCACGCCGCTGGCGCAAGGCAGCGACGACAAGGGCGTATCCGCCGCGCTGCTGCGTGCCGATATTCTGCGCCGCAAAGGGGATCTGGCGGCGGCTGAGCAGCAATACAGCGCGCTGGGCAGTAACCAGAATGCCCGCGCCGGGTTGTATTACGTGCTGCGCCAGCAGAACAAAACGGCGCAGGCCGATCAAGTGTTGCAAACGTTGCCGGCTGAATTGCGCAGCCGGCTGCAGGCGCCGCCGGTGGTGGATGCCATTGAACCGCTGCGCCGCCAGGCGGCCCAGGCAGTGGCCAATGGCGAGCCGCAACGAGCCCTGAGCCTGTTGCAACAGGCGCAGGCGCGCCAGCCCGGCAACGTCTGGGTGCGGCTGGATATGGCGCGCATCCTGCAGCAGCAGGGGCAAACCGCGCAGGCCCAGGCACTGATGCTGCCGCTGGAGCGCCCGGGGGCCGGCGCCACCGATTTGTACGCCGCCGCATTGTTCGCTTCGGAAAAACAAAACTGGCCTTATACCCGTGCGTTGATGGCGCGCATTCCGTCGGGCAGCCAGACGGCGGCCATGCGTGAGCTGAACCAGCGTGCCAATTTCAACCAGCAGATGGCCGCCGCCGATGCCTATCTGCAACAGGGCAACAGCGTTGCCGCCGCCAATACGCTGCGCGCGCTGGCGCAAAACCCACCGGCTGCGCCAGCCGATGTGGGCGCATTGGCGAAGAAACTGGCCGCGACCGGGCAACTGCCGCTGGCGGTGCAACTGGTGCGCCAGAGTATGCAGGCCGGGGTGAAAGGCAATGCCGGCGACTATGCCGATCAGGTGGCGGTGCTCAATGAGGCCGGCCTGAGCAATGAAGCGCTGGCCTTCTTGCAGGATCCGCAGATTCAGTCTTCAACCTCCTCAACGGTGCTGGCGGATATTCGCAACGGCTTTGTGATTAACGAAGCCGATCGGCTGCGCGAGCAGGGCCAATATGCCGAGGCCTACGATCGGCTGGTGGTAGCGCTGCAGGCCGATCCGCAAAACCGCGATCTGATGCTGGCAATGGCGCGCCTGTACCAGTCGGGCAAAATGAACCAACAGGCGAATCAGGTCTATACCTACCTGATGAACAATGACACCCCGGGGCAGGATGCGCGTATGGGGGCGATCAATATCGCGTTGGCTGAAGGGGATACCCAGCGGGCGGATACGTTGATGCAAGGGCTGACTGGCCCACGCACGCCGGATCGTCTGCTGTTGGCGGCCAGGGTGGCGGAAGCGAAGGGCGATCACCAGCAGGCGCAGGCGCTGTTGCGCTCCGCCAAAGGGAAAATGATTGGTCTGGGCGGCGGGGAAGGCGCATTGCAAATCGCCGGCCTGCAGATGGCCGACAACCCGTTTGTCGATCGCACGACGCGCGGCAACCGGCCGACGACGCAGTCGGTCTACGGCACGGTGATGCCGTGGCAGCAGTCCGATCAGCTTTCTTCCGGCACGGCGGCATTGCAGACGGGCAGTGTGCCTACCGCGGTGGCGCAGCGCAGTGCGACGGAGCAGCAGATCGACACCATGCTCGATCGCCTGCGGGACAAAACGGCCACGTGGGTACAGGGCGATCTGTCGGTGCGTGGGCGCGATGGCGAAAGCGGCCTCAGCCAACTGACGGAAGCCAAGGCGCCGATGACCTTCTCGTTTGTGCCGTTTGAAACCTCGCGCTTAAGCCTGACGGCGACGCCGGTTTCCCTGAATGCCGGCAACCCGTCCGGCACCGGCAACACGCGTTTTGGCCAGGGAGCGCTTGCCCAGGCACAGTATGCAAAAGAAGATGCCGAAGGGTATGCGAGCACGCTGGGGATTTCCGGGGATACGCTGTCGGCGTTGCAGACCGCCGCCACCAGAGCCTATAGCAGCAGTTGTAGCAGCAGTTCACAAACCGCATCAGACACACAGTGCGATGCCTATAGCGCTATCAGTGGTATGGATCCAACCACCTATTCCGCACCGGCCGCTGGCGATCAAAGCACCACCGGGGTAGAACTGAACCTGGCGCTGTCCGGCGATAACTACCGGGCGGATATCGGCAGCACGCCGCTGGGCCAGGATCTCAACACGCTGGTGGGGGGCGTCCAATGGTCGCCTAAGCTGACGGACTATACCACGCTGACTGCCACCGCTGAGCGGCGGATGGTTACCGACAGCTACCTGTCCTACGTGGGTACCAAAGATACCTACAGTGGCGATAGCTGGGGCCAGGTTACTAAAAACGGCGGCAGCCTGAACCTGTCCTATGATGATGGCGACGCCGGGTTTTATGCCGGCGCCGGTTATTACAGCTATCTGGGCCATAACGTTGCCAGCAATAGCTCGGTCAATGCCAACGCCGGCCTGTATGTGCGCCCGTATCGTGAAGACGATCGCGAGCTGAAAACCGGTATTAACGTCGGCTACCTCAACTTCGATAAAAACCTCAGCTACTACAGCTACGGCCAGGGGGGCTATTTCAGCCCGCAGAACTACGTCAGCGTGTCGTTCCCGGTGGAATATACCCAGCAATACAGCAACTGGGATCTGAAGCTTAGCGGTGCAGTGGGGTACCAGTCATACACCCAGGATCGCAGCGCCTACTACCCGAACAACCCGGAACTGCAGGCCGAGCTTGAAAATCTGGTGGCTGCCGGCTATGCCTCCGAAGCCTACTACGCCGGCAAAACCCAGAACGGCATTGGCTGGAATTTGGGGGTTGGCGGCAATTATCATCTGAACAGAAACATGCGCATTGGCGGCCAGGTCAGTTACGATACCTTCGGCGACTACAATGAAAGCAAAGCGCAGGTTTACTTCCGCTATTTGATGGGCGACAACTGATTGCTGGTGGGGAATATGCAAGAACACCGTTATACACAGCTCGAACAGGAATATTACCGCCATCGTCAGCAGGCCGTCTCCGGTTGGCAAGTCCTTACCCAGGCGTTGTTTGCCGGCATTTTGTCCTCTGCGGATGATGAAGACGGGCGGCGCTTTCTCAACCTGGTTGGCAAGAATCTGGCCGGCCAGCATCCGCTGCCGTTTTCGCGCTCGCTGGGGGAATTGGAAGACAATATGAATGCCATCCTCAGCCGCTTTGACTGGGGCGTGGTCACCATCGAAGCCAGCCAGCAGCAGCTCACGCTGGTGCACCTGGCATGGCCGCCGTCCCCGCAGGGGCAGGACGATGCGCTGTGGCGCGTGGCGTTGATCTCACTGCTTGAAGGCATGTACGCTGAATGGCTGCTGTCCCAGGGCGGGCACCCCACCGTGCCGCTGCGCTGGGTGACTACTTCGGCGGAAGGCGCGTTTATCTTCCGCTATAAAAATGGATTGTAAGGAATGTTTATGCGGTCGATAAGGGCTATCAGTCTGCTGGTGCTGGCGCTGTTCTCCACAGCGGCGCTGGCCCAGGGCAACGGTTGGTCAACCTACAAACAGCGTTTCCTGATGGCTGATGGGCGTATCGTTGATACGGCGAATAAAAACGTCAGCCATACCGAAGGGCAGGGGTTCAGCATGTTGCTGGCGGTGTTCAATAACGATCGGCAAACCTTTGATAAGCTGTGGCAGTGGTCAAACGCCAATCTGTTTCGCAGCGACGTAGGGATGTATTCCTGGCGTTATGATCCCAACAGCGTGCCGAAGGTGGCGGATAAAAATACCGCTTCCGACGGTGATACGCTGATGGCATGGGCGCTGCTGCTGGCCGGCGATAAATGGCATGATAGCCGCTATACCCAGGCTTCCGAGAAGCTGCAGGCGGCGCTGATCAAACACACGGTGATAAAATACGCCGGTTATACCGTGATGCTGCCCGGGCTGAGCGGTTTTAACCAAACCACGTCGGTTACCGTTAACCCTTCCTACTTCCTTTTCCCGGCGTGGCAGGCGTTTTATCAACACAGCCATTTGAAGGTGTGGAAGGATTTGGACGCCAGCGCGCTGGCGATGCTCGGCCGTATGACGTTTGGCCAATACCGGCTGCCTTCCGATTGGGTTACGCTCAATGCCGACGGCACCCTGGCGCCCGCCAGCAAGTGGCCGGCGCTGTTCAGTTACGATGCCATTCGCATCCCACTTTATCTGCGCTGGGCGCACCCCGGGCAAGCGGCGCTGGCGCCTTATATTCAGTTCTGGCAACAGACCCCGCGTAATGCCACCCCGGCCTGGGTCAACGTGTTGAGCGGTGCTAAGGCCAATTACATGATGTCGCCGGGCCAACTGGCGATTCGCGATTTCACCATGGCAAATACCAGCGCCATCAGCGATCAACTCTCCCAGGGGGGGGACTACTACTCCTCCAGCCTGCAACTGCTGGCCTGGTGGGCCGCCAACGGCGCCCATTAACCGCGCGCCAGGCCGTGCGCTGACCGGCGGCCTGGTACTTTTCCCTCACTCTGCCAGCAATCAAATCGATTTGCCCCGCCAGCATGGCCCTGCCGCTGTCAATGCATTGCCTTGGCTGGCCAAGCTTCATCGGTTAGCCAGCTCATGATTAAACGTGCCCAGCGTTAAGCGATGGTTTAGCCTATCGACGCCTTCAATTATGCATAAAAAGTATTGTTAAACTTTATTGATGCGGTTTATTAATAATAAAAAAGCATAATTTTATAAAAAAATGTGCCTGTACATGGTGAATGAATTACCGCATGATTTTGCAACATATGGCGCGTATTTCTTATTTTTTTATATACAAATCATAGCGATATTTAACCTATGCCAGGTTGGCGATGGCACCGGTAACCACGGCATTACAGCAAAATCGAGGGGAAATCATGAAGAAGTTATGCTCTGGCTTATACGGCTTAATGGCAGGTGCTGCCATGTTCCACGCGAATTTTGCTACGGCGGATGCCGGTTACCCTGATAAACCGATCCAGATGATTGTCGCCTTTGCGCCGGGCGGCGGAACTGACATCGCGGCGCGCACCATTGCGCATTACCTGGAAAAACACCTGGCGGACGGCGCGCGCGTGGCGGTGATCAATAAACCTGGCGCGGGCGGCGAAATCGGCTGGACAGCGCTGGCGCGCAGCAAGCCGGATGGCTACACCATCGGTATGATCAACCCGCCGGCCACCAATTCACTGGTGGTGGAGGGGAAAGCCAAATACACCATGGATGATTTCCAGCCGATCGCCAATATTGTTTACGATCCGGCCATTCTGGTGGTGAATAGCAAGAGCCCGTATCAAACGCTGCAGCAGTTTATCGACGCCGGCAAGCAAGCTCCCGGCAAGCTGGTGATCGGCACGTCTGGCGCGGCTGGCTCTTCTGAACATGTGGCGTTGCTCAACCTTAATCGCCTGGCGGGCGTTGAATTGAAAGCCGCCTTCTTCGGCAGCACCGCGCCGGTAAAACAGGCGGTGTTGGGGAACCATGTGCCGGCGGCGACCATGAACTTGAGCGAAGCGCTGCAACTGGCGCGTGAAGGGCAGATACGTATCCTCGGCGTGATGTCTGAACAGCGTTCGGACTATGTGAAAGATGTGCCGACCTTCCGCGAACAGCATATCGATCTGATCGCCGGCGCCTCTCGGGGAATCGCTACGCCGAAGGGCACACCACCGGCGATTGTCGCCAGGTTGGAAAAAGCGCTGCACGATGTGGTTAACGATCCGGACTACCTGGCGGCCGCGCAAAAAGCCGAAATGCCGCTGAACTACCTGGATGCCAAAAGCTACGGCGCGTTAATCGCCCGTATTAACACTGACCTGGCCGAAACCTGGAAAATCACGCCATGGCGTTAAGTTTTAACCCCCGTAAGGCTTGGGTTGAGTTGCTGTTCGCCATCCTCTGGGTGGCGTTAGCCATTTGGCTGTATGTTGAGGCCGGCCATTTCAGCGCGGCCAGTGCCACTTTCCCACGCGCGCTGGCGGTGCTGCTTGGTATTTGCGGCGTGGTGCTCAGCGTTAAATCTTTCCTGGCGCTGCGCCGTTTGCCCGCCGCGCAGGCGGCACGCTTGTTTCAGGCGCCGGGCCGCGTGCTGATGGGCTTTGTGCTGGTGTTCCTCTATCTGTTGCTGATGGACTGGGTGGGGTATATCGCCGCCAGCCTGCTGTTTGGCCTGGTGCTGCCGTTGCTGGCCGGTTATCGCGACTGGAAACAACTGCTGTGGGTGATCGGCGGTACCATCGTGTTTATCTGGCTGGTGTTTAACGTGCTGCTGGAACGCCCGTTGCCGCAGGGCATTGTGGCGTCGTTCCTGGGGGGCCTATTGTGATCGATGCGCTGATTAATGCCTTGCCACTCGTGCTGGCCCCCATGAACCTGCTGGCGGTGCTGCTGGGCACGGTGGCCGGCCTGGTGGTTGGGGCGTTGCCCGGCCTGACCGTGACGACCGGCATTGCGGTGCTGATCCCGCTCACCTTTGGCATTGAGCCGCTGTTTGCGCTTGGCATGATGGCGGGGATGTACAACGGCGGCAGCTACGGCGGCGCCATACCGGCGATTTTGTTGCGTATCCCCGGCACGCCGGCATCCGTCGCCACCACGCTGGATGGCTACGCGCTGACCCAGCAGGGCAAGGCGGCCTATGCGCTGCAGGTAGCGGTAGTCTCCGGCGTGGTGGGCAGCGTGCTTTCGGCGATTTCACTGATCTTATTTGCGCCGGGGCTGGCGAAGGTCAGCCTGGTATTTGGCCCAGCGGAGTATTTCTGGGTGTCGATTCTTGGCCTGGCGACCGTCACCTCGCTATTGGGCAACGATTTCCTGAAAGGGCTGATTGCCGCCATTATCGGGCTGGTGATTGGCACCATCGGGCAGGATATCTCCACCGGTGACGAGCGCTACACGTTTGGCAGGTTGGAACTGGCGGAAGGGCTGGATCTGGTGGTGCTGCTGACGGCGCTGTTCGCTTTCCCGCCGGTGATCCACATGCTGGAGAAGGTAACGCTGAAAGGCATGTCTTCGCACCTGCTTCATTTGCGCAAACAGGGCTCGGTGCTGGCGAAGTGGCGTGAGTTTTTGCCGGTGTGGTTACGCAGCTCGGTGATTGGCATCATCATCGGTATCTTGCCCGGCGCGGGCGGCAGCATGTCTTGCTATCTGGCGTATAACGATGCCAAGCGCCGCGATAAAGACCCGGAAAGCTTTGGCCATGGCAACCCGCGCGGCGTTGCGGCATCGGAAGCGGGCAACGGTGCGGATAACGCTTCTTCGCTGATCCCGGCGCTGACGCTGGGCATTCCCGGTTCCGGGGTGGCGGCGGTGATCCTTGGCGGCCTGTTGGTGCAAGGGCTGCGCCCTGGCCCGCAGCTGTTTCAGGATCACCCCGACGTGGTCTACGGTTTTATGCTGCAAATGCTGATTTCTGCCCTGATGTTGGTGCTGGTGGGCGGGCTGACCGCCACGCGCATTTTTGGTCAGGCGCTGCGCCTGCCGACCGTGTTGTTGGCACCGGTGATCATGCTGTTTATCACCGTGGGGGTTTATGCAGTCAATAACGCCGAGTTTGATCTGTGGTTGTTCTTCGGCATTGGCATTGTGGCGTATTTTCTTGAGAAATTGGGCTACCCCAGCGCACCGATTATTTTGGGGGTGATGCTTGGGCCGATTGCCGAAACCCAGTTGAACCTGGCGCTGACCATTTCAGGCGGCGATCCTGTGGCGTTGGTCAATACGCCGCTTTCCTGGCTGCTGATCGCGCTTTCGGTGTTTATCCTGCTGACGCCTGGCTGGCGTTACCTGCGCAACCGCCGCTGAGCCGGCGTGCAACGGCACAGCCAAAAGCGCAACCGCCATTCCGGCCGTTGCGCTTTTTTATCACTGATGCGGAAATAAAACGGCGCCTACCTGGGCGTGGCGTGGCCCAGCGTATGCATCAACCGGTTGGCCCAGCCGAAAATGGCTGCGGCGTGGATCAGATCGACGATTTCCGCTTTGCTCAGGCCGGCGGCCAACAACGGCTGCAGCTGTTCGGCGGTAACCGCATCGGCACTTTGCGAAAGTGCGCGGCAGAAATCGATAATTGCCTGCTGACGCGGGGCAAAACGGGCGCTAAAGCCTTGGGTATATAAGGCGTTGATCACATCCTGCCGGCCGGAAAGCTCCAGATAGCGGCGGGCATGCACGGATGCGCAGTAGACGCAGCCGTTAACGCCAGAGGCCACCAACGCGCCCAGTTCCCGCTCATCGCGGCCCAGGCCGCCACGGCAGTACATGATGGCGTTAAACAGGCGGGTACGCGCCAGGTAGGATTCCGGATCGTGCGCCAGTGTGCGCACGTAGGGCGAGATTTTAGTATTGGACGGCGTGACCTGCATCGCCGCCAGCTGTTCCGGCGTGGCTTCCGCGACGTCAACCGGCGTGATCCAGGGCGCCCAGTGCTGGGCTTTCACCGTGACTTTTACGGCCTTGTTCGCCATGTTACAGCGCCCCCAGCAACTGTAGGCCCGCCATCACGCGGGATTCGAAATTAACAAAGGCTATCAGCTCCGTTAGCGCGACAATCTGCGGCGCGCTCAGGCCGGCTTCGGCCAGCGTGTGAATGTGCTGCTCGGTGCTGTGCCTGGGCTGCAGGGTAACGTGATCGCTATGGCGCACGATGGCCGCCAGCCAGGTGTCTTCTGCCGACGGCGAGCCGCCGTTGGCGATCGCTTGATAGGCGTCGCCCTGGGCGAGCGTGTGGTAAAACGCCGCCTGCGCCGGGTTGCCGCTTAGCCGGGCTATGCGTTGCGCCAGCGCGATGCGCAGTGCGCTGGGGAGCCCTTGATCATTCTTGGGCCACAGCACAGTAGCGCGGCAGGCTTCCACGCCATCGACAAACTCCGGGCGGGCGCGGCGTACTGCATACAGTGCAGAGCCGGGCGCTATGCCGGCCACGGCATCCACCACGTTGAGTGGGGTTTCGCCCTGATTATTCATGGTTTGCATCCTGCCATTCATCCCCTAACAACTCCGGCGTATCAAACGCCACCAGGTTGGCGAAGTGGGTTTCGCGGTCTTCCACAAAAATGCTGCGCACAATCCCCTGCGCCAGGCGGCGCGCGCCTTCACTCACCGCCGGAATATCGCCGGAGAGTTTGCCGTGGCTGAGGGTGGAGGGATAGTTGAAGCAGTAAATGCGGTGCAACGCAGGGCATTGGCCCGGTTGCTTTTCCTGGAAGCTAAAGTCATCCCCCAGATAGGGGGAGGTTGCCAGTTCGCCTTGTTCTTCACCGGCGGGTGGCGTGAAGGCGTCTTGCCAAAATTTGATGGCCGAAGCAAAGCGCGCCAATTCTGGCTTTTGGGCCAGATCAACCCGAAAGCCGGTGGCGAAAATCACAAAATCCAGTTCGTGGGTACCGGAAGGCGTTGCCAGCAGCACGCGCTCGCCCTGTTGCTTAAGCGACAGAACCGGGCTATTGAGCCAAAACCGGCCGTTTGGATGGCGTGAAACGCGCAACGTTGAATCACGCGGCGGCGGGGTTTGTGCCGCTAACGTATGGTGCAGGAACTTCCACTTCCAGCGATCGTCCAGCGCCTGGAAACCGTGCACCACACCCTGGCTGGCGATGCCGGTGAATTTATTAATGCGCGGGATATCGCCACGGCGAATAAACAGATCCACCTGGGCGGCCCCCAGTTCCAGCGCGGTGGCGGCGTTGTCCATCGCCGAAGCGCCTGCACCGATCACCGCAATGTGCTTGCCGGCGAGTTGGGTAAAATCGATATCATCGGCCGAGTGCGCCCAGAAGCGTTGATCCACCGAGCGGGCGATGCCCGGCACATAAGGGCCGCCCAGGCCGTCGCGGCCATTCGCCAGCACCACGCGCCGCGCGTAATTAATCTGTGTGCCGCCGTTCGCCAAATCCTGTGTGTGCAGCTCAAACAGGCCGGGTTCAATGGATTGAATATCCGTTACCTCAACCTGGTTAACCACCGGCAATTGCAGCACCTTGCGATACCAGGCCAGATAGTCCATCCATTGGGTGCGGGGGATTTTCCCGAGCGCCTCCCAGGCGGCGTTGCCGAATTGCGCTTGGTACCATGCGCGGAAGGTGAGTGCCGGCAGGCCCAGCGCCGGGCCGGTGAGCTGTTTTGGTGAGCGCAGCGTTTCCATGCGGGCAAATTTCAGCCAGGGCCCTTCCAATCCCGCTGGCGATTTATCAAGGCACAGCAGGTTGTCCACGCCGAGAAAGCGCAGTGATGCGGCGGCGGTGAGGCCGCACATGCCGGCGCCGATGATGATCACATCATGAACCGCATGCTGCTGGTAATGGCGTGGCGGGATCCAGGGTTTGGCCGGCAGTTCCAGCAGGCTGAGATCGTCTGCCAGCCGCTGTTCAAGCGCCTTCAGAGTGGTGTGATGACTGCTCATCGAACAGTGTCTCCTTCAGATCGGTATTTCGCGATGGAGCGGGGCCGTTTAAGCGGCAGCCTTCGGTAAGCATGCCTGAGAAGGCCGCCAGAGGCGAATGTTTATTATTCTTTTTGTGGATTATAATTGGTGTTTGATGTGATTTATTAATAATAATTAATCATTAGCTTATTCACAAACAGCGATTTATTATCGCTGGTTAATCGCGGATTATCGGGCGTTTTAGCGCGCCCAGGCGCTGACGGCGCTCAGGGGAGAAGAGGTAACATGACATCACTAAACGATCTGGATCTGCGCCAACTGGAAGCGTTCGCCACCGTGATCTCTGCCGGCAGCGTGACGGCGGCGGCCAGAGTGTTGGGCCGTTCGCAACCGGCGGTGACCCGGCTTATTCAGGATCTTGAAGCTTCTTTGGGCTACCCGCTGTTTGTGCGCAATGGCCCGCGCATTCACCCCACCGAACAGGCACTGAAGCTGCATCAATATGTAGAAAAAGCGCTGCTTTCGCTGGAGCAAATTCGCCTGCGGGCGCAGGAGATCGGCCAGGCAGGGGAGAAGCCGCTGATGATTGCCGCCACCCCGGCGATGTCTTCCGGCTTATTGCCGGGGGCGTTGGCGCAGATGGCGCTGACGGCGGGCGTGCAGATCCTCAGCGACTCGGCTGAACAAACCGCCCATGCCGTGATCACCGGCGAGGCCGATCTGGCCATCAGTAGCCTGCCGCTGGAGCACCATGCGGTAAACCTGCACTGGATCGGCCAGGCGCGCTGCGTTCTGGCACTGCCGGAAGCCGATCCGCTGGCGGCCAAGGCGGTGATTAGCCTGGGCGATTTGGCATCGCGCCCGCTGATTGCCCCGCACAACCCCTGGCGCCTGCGTCGCCGCTTTGATAAGGCGCTGGCAAAGCACCGCACCCGGCCGAAAACGATCGTTGAAACCAACTCCTCTGCCAATATTCTTGCCTGTGTGCGCGCCGGGCTGGGCATCGCAATCCTGGAACCGGTGACGGCCTATGGCCTGCCGGTGCAAGGGGTGGTGATCCGCGAGCTGGAGATTGATATTCCCTATTACTTTGGCGTGGTCACGCCGCTTGGCCGTGCGCCGAACGAACGGGTGCTGGCGCTGGTGGAAGCCCTGGGCAACGTTGCCGCCGCCATGCTGCCCATGTTCCAGCGCCTGGCGCCGGGCGAGCACCAGCGGGTGATGCAACTGCTGAATAAGGAAAAGGCGTTGTAGGGGAGGTTTTGGGGGATTAACCGTGGTGCCGGGTAGCCGTTGCAGGTATTGGAGCCAGATGTGGCTGGTTTTTCGTAACCTGGGCGGTGAGTTATTTCAGTGTTGAGAGTCGTCTCGATACTAATTTTCTTTAGTAGGCGTTCGAACTGTGTATGAACCAGGCACATAGGTTACAGGCCAAGGCAAAGTAAACCTATCTATCTCGTTGACTGTGCGAGTTATAACCTGTGACCTCTGTGTTCGGTTCATACCACCGCAGCCGATAATCAGTTTGCCATTCTCGCGTATCTAATCCGCCCCCCAGCGCCAGGCTGGCTCCGCACCGCGTGTGCCAGGTGGCGCCATCGGTTGGCAGTGTGCTTGTGAGCTTCCCTCAATGCGTTAGCACCTGCTGCAGAAATTCCCGCGCGCGCTGCGACTTCGGCGCCTGGAAGAATTGCTCCGCGTCGGTATCTTCAACAATCTCTCCTGCATCCATAAACAATATCCGATCGGCTATTTTTCGCGCGAAGCCCAGCTCATGTGTTACGCAGAACATGGTCATCCCGTCGTGCGCCAGTTCGGCCATCACCGCGAGCACCTCCGCCACCATTTCCGGATCTAACGCAGATGTCGGTTCGTCAAATAGCATTGCGCGAGGCTCCATCGCCAGCGCTCGGGCGATGGCGACGCGCTGCTGTTGCCCGCCGGACAGTTGCTCCGGATATTTATCGGCGTGCTCCAGCAGGCCGACGCGTCGCAGCAGCGCCTGGCCTTTGCTGAGCGCGGCCGCCTTATTGCGCTTTAAGATCTTTCTCTGCGGGATCACCAAATTATCCATCACGGTCAGATGTGGGAACAGTTCGAATGACTGAAACACCATGCCGACCTGACGGCGCAGCTCCGGCAAATGGGTATTTTTATCGCCCAGCCGCATCTCATCGATCTGGATATTGCCCTGATCAAAGGTTTCCAGCGCGTTGATGCATTTAATTAACGTCGATTTGCCGGAGCCGGACGGGCCGCAAATAACAACGACTTCGCCGGTATTCACCTGAACGGAGCAGTTCTTCAGCACCTGAAAGTCTCCGTAAGATTTGCAAAGATTGTTGATTTTTATCACTTTATACTCCTTCGGATAACAGAGAGAACAGGCTGTTCGCCACAACATGCGTGGCCAGACGCAGATCTTCCAGCCGCACGCGTTCATCAGCGCGGTGGGCATTCGCTTCGAGCAGCGTGCGTGGACCGGCACCGTACATGATGGTGGGAATACCGGCGCTGCTGTAGAGGCGGGCATCGGTATAGAGCGGCAGGCCGACCACCGGAATCGGTTCGCCCAGTACGGCTTCGGCTTCCCGGCATACCAGCTCCGCCAACCGATCGCTGCCCGCCACCGGGGTAAACGGGCGTGCCAGCAGGATTTGGCGCACCTGAATCGTGATCTGCGGCAGCGTCTCCTCCACGCGGGCGATTAGCGCGCGCATCTCTGCTTCAACCTCTTCCGGGGATTCTTCCGGGATAATGCGTCGGTCCAGCCGCAGAGTCAGCGTATCAGCCACCACATTGGTATTGATGCCGCCGTTAATTAAGCCGACCACCATGGTTGGATGACCGATCCCGGGAATGGACGAACTGCGCTGCGCCAGACTATCGCGATAGGCGTACAGCGCCTGCAGCAGTTGTACGCCCGCCTCAATGGCATCGGTGCCGCTGTCTGGCATCGCCGCGTGGGCTGACACGCCCTTTACCGTGATCTCCAGATGCAGGCAACCGTTGTGTGCGGTAACTACGTGGTAGGGCAGCGCCGCGCAGATCACGTAATCCGGCTTACTTTTACCGTTATCGAGGATCCAGCCCGGGCCGGTCTGGCCTCCGGTTTCTTCATCGTAGGTCACGTGCAGCTCAACGCAGCCGGCAAGGGGAGGGGCCAGCTGTTTCAACGCCCGCAGCGCGCAGGCGAAGGTGGTGATATCCGATTTGGATACCGCGGCGCCCCGGCCGTATAGCCAGCCGTCGTGGATTTCCGCGCCGTAGGGATCCACACTCCAGCCCTGTCCCGGCGGCACCACATCGCCGTGCGCATTGAGTGCGATAGTCGGGCCGGCGCCGAAATGCTCGCGCACAATCAGGTTGGTTGCACTGCGCATGCCGGCACCCTGCACAACGTCCGCCGGCACCTGATGGCGTTCCACCGTGAACCCCATTTCCTCCAGCAACTGGGCCGTACGTTCCGCATGCGGGGCGCAGTCGCCCGGCGGATTATCCGACGGCGTCTTCACCAGGGCTTTCAGCATATCGACCTGGGCGGCGAAGTCGTCGTCAATCAGAGTTGCCAGTCGTTGTTTATCCACATTCATTCAATACGGCCTCTTTAGTTGAAACGCTCAATAAGGTAGGGGGAAATATCGATGTCGGTATGCCCGCGGGTCATCAGATCGGCCACGATGCGGGCGACAATCGGCGCCAGCGTGTAGCCGTTCGAGGTCACAGCGTTGAAGAAGCCCGGTTTGCCGGGCACCTCGCCGATGATCGGCGCGCCGTCGATGTTGACGTTCATGCCGGCCCAGCTGCGCAGCATATGCAGCCCGCGCAACGGCGGCAGCACGTTGGCGGCGACCCATAAATTGCCTTCGATGCTGCGGCGCAGGGCGTAATTCATGCGCATATCGGCGGAAAAGCCCGCGCTCCAGCCGCCGCCGATCAGCAGGCCGCCGTTGACGGTCTGTTTCAGGCTTAAATGGCGGTCGGCATGGGCGATCAGGTGGTCGATCATTTTGGGTGCCCGCTCAGTCACGATCATCTGCAGCGGTGCGCCGCGTACCGGAACGTTAATACCGGCCATCTGACCGACGCTGCCGGCCCAGGCGCCTGCGGCGTTGACCAGCCTCCGGGCGCGGATAACGCCGCGGCTGGTAGTGACGCGATAGCCGCCTTCGCGCAGCGTTTCTATCGACAAAACGTTGGTGCCGCGTTGGAAGCGCGCTCCCTGTTGCCGAGCCAGACGGCCAACCACATAGGTGGCGCGCAACGGGTTGATTTTTCCCTCCAAGGGGCAGAATTCCGCCCCTTTCAGCGTTGGCGCAAGGTGCGGCGAAAGACGCAGCAGATCCGCCTGGCCCAGCAGTTCCGCCTCAATGCCGTAGCTGCGCTCCATGCGGATTTTTTGCTCAAGGAAACGCAGCCCTTGTTCGCTGTCCGCGACCATCAGACCGCCGGTGATTTTGATCTCCAGCGACTCGCCGCTCAACGCTTCCAGCATTTGCCACTGACGGATGGCGTGTGGGCCGAGCGGCAGCGTCTGGGCTGCCGGGCCGCCGCCGGCCTGCGCTTTCTGGCCGAAATCAAACGACAATAATTGGACATGCAGACTGCCGGCATTGGCGCCCGAAGCCTGCATATTGGCCTCATCGCGGTCGATCACCAGAACGTCGGCGCCCTGACTGGCCAGGTAATAGCCCAGGCAATTGCCCAGCACGCCGGCGCCGATGGTCAGGATGTCGACAGATTGTTCTGGCAGCGTGTCGTTGACCACCGGCCGGGCGAGGTTGGGGGTGATGGCCGGGAAGTGGCCGCCCCATTCCGGTTTTTCGAATGTTAGGGCGGCGATAGGAACGGGTTTGGCCGGCACTCGGGGGGAGAAAAATCCTTCCACGTCGGGCTGGCGCCCGGTCATTTCGCTGATTAAGCGGGCAGCGACGCCGGAACAGTAGCGCCCCTGGCAGGGGCCCATACCGAGCCGGGTATTGCGTTTTAGCATGCCGGGCGTGTCATAGCCCTGTTTTATCTGGCTGCGAAGCTGGCCAAGGGTGATATTTTCACAGCGGCAGATCAGCGTGTCGTCTGGCAGATGGGACAGACTAACGGGCGGCGCCTGGTAGATACGCCACAGCGCGCGCTGAAAATCTTCCGCCCGCCGCAGCTTCGCTTCCGCCTGGCGGCGAGCTGGCGCATTGTCGCCAAGCCCCAGCGCGGCGGCGGCGGCCAGTCCGGCCAGCGTGCCGCGGGCTAACGCCACGCGGGAGCCGCCCAGATCCGCGCCGTCGCCCACCACGAACACCCCGTCGACGCTGCTGGCGCCGGCAGGATCGGTTTTAATGGCTGGCGTACTGAACGGGGTGTCGCGCAGGTATTGCTCGCAGCCCAGCATGCGCGCCAGCTCGGTGGAAGGAATAAAACCGTGGCCAAGGCAGAGCACATCGCACTCGATACGGCGCTCGCTGCTTGGCACGACCTGGCCGGACGGATCAAGCCGGGCAACGGTGATCGCCTCGAGCAGTTCGGCGCCGTGCGCGGCAATCACTGTCTGCCCCCAGTACATCGGTACGCGGCCCAGTTTCAGTCGCGCGATATATTTCTGCCCCTCGGCGATCAGGTCCGGCGCATTTTTCAGTAGCCTCAATGCCTGTACGCTGTCTTTCAGGCCGGGCCGGGGTGCGGTTTCCAACAGCGCGCACACGCTGGCACCGCCGGCGGTCAGATCGGCCGCTAGCTGTAGATTCAGCGGGCCATTGCCGCTGATCGCGATACGCTGGCCGGGCATAACCTGGTAAGCCCGCGATAAAGTTTGCGCCGCACCGGTGGTCATGACGCCCGGCAGGGTCCAGCCGGGAAAGGGCACCGGCCGTTCATAGGCGCCGGCAGCGATGATCAGTTTACGGGGACGGAACAATCTCGCTTTACCATCGATCAACACCGCGATTTCATCGGCTGCAAAGGCGCCCCAGACGGTAGTGTTCTGATACAGGGTAACGCCAACATCCTTCAACTGTGTAAGGAGGGAGAGTCCATTGGCGAATTGCGCCGGCACCCGGCGGACAAAGCGGTGCGACGGCGCCAGCGGTTTATAGAACTGCCCGCCGCTTTGCGCCCGTTCGTCGAGGACACAGACTTTCGCACCCTGGCGCGCGGCGGCCAGCGCGGCGGAGAGCCCCGCTGGCCCCGCGCCCACCACCAGCACATCACAGGTTTCCAGCGGCGGTTCATTTTCGTACGGCGTATTGCTCAGCGCCTGGCGCTGGTCAAGGGCGGACGGCGCACTGTTGATCCGCATGCCGTTCGCGACTTTGGTCATACAACTGCGTTGCCCAGGACAGCCGTCGACTTCCACCACGCACTCGAAACAGGCACCCATGCCGCAGTATAGCCCCCGACGATCGCCGCTCTGAGTCTGGCGAATGCTAACCAGATCGGCCCTTGCCAGCGCGGCGGCGATGGTTTCCCCCTGCTGGGCGGGAATCGGGGTGCCGTTGAACCAGATCTGGATCGTCGGAGAATCACATTCAATTGAGGGATGAATAAGGCGCATTTGATCCTGTCCAAAAAAAGGTTGCATACACATTGTATACGTATACACTTCGTATGCAATAACCTCATTTACATTTGGACAGAACGATGGAAACTTTTCGCGGTACCTATACGGTTTTAGTCACTCCATTTACTCCGGATGGAGCAGCAATTGACGTGCCAGCATTGGAACGGCTGGTGGAATGGCAAATAGAACAGGGAATTCATGGGCTTATTCCGCTTGGTAGCACCGGCGAGTTTTTGTCGATGACGCGGGAAGAGCGACAATTGGTCACCGAAACGGTGATTCGCACCAGCAGAGGGCGTGTGCCCGTGCTAATGGGCACCGGGGCTGAATGGACCCGCGACTGTATCGAACTCAGCCGCGAAGCGGAGACGATGGGTGCGGATGGCGTGATGATCATTCCGCCGTTCTATAGCTGCCCGAATGACGATGAGCTCTTCACCCATTACCGCAAAGTCGGCGAAGCGATCAGCATCCCGATCATGATCTACAACAACCCGGCTACGGCGAATGTTGATCTGCAACCCAAATTGGTCGCGCGGCTGGCGCAGATTGATACGGTGAATTACATCAAGGAATCGACGCTGGAAGTCACCCGGGTGCGCGACATCATCGAACTGTGCGGCGACAAAATGAACGTATTTGCCGGCATTCTCGGTTATGAATCCTTCTGGCTGGGCGCCTGCGGCTGGATTGCCGTCGCCTCTAATTTGCTGCCGCAACTGTGCGCTCAGATGTTTGAAGCTGCGGTGGACCGGCAGAACCGCGACGAAGCGCTGGCGATTTATAAACAGATCGTGCCTGTCGTCCGGGCCGTGGGCGGGCCATTCTATGTTTCGGCCAGCAAAGCCGGGCTCGATATGCTCGGTCTGCCGGTCGGCGATCCGCGCGCGCCGCGTTTGCCGCTGGAGGCATCCGCCCAACAGGCGTTGCGCCAGGCGCTGGATAAGCTCGGTGTGCTTAATAGCATCAATATGCAGTAACCGATTCTCTCTTTGTTCATTACTGGGGAAAACGATATGAAAAAATTGTCTGCTTTGCTTCACGCTGTTGCGCTGTCCGGGCTGTTGGTTAGCACGGGATCTTTCGCCGCCGCCTGTAGCGCGCCAGCCGGCGCGCAGCTGATCGTTCCCGGTCAGTTAAATATGTCCACTAACCCGACGCTGCCGCCTTTACAGTTTGTTGATAACACTGGCCAACTGAAGGGGATGCGTATCGAGCTGGGCAAAGAGATTGCGAAGAGGCTATGCCTTGAGCCCAACTATATTCGTATCGAGTTTTCCGCCATGGTGCCTGGGCTGCAGGGCGGCCGCTGGGACATGATCAATACCGGTATTTTCTTTACGCCGGAACGCGCCAAAATCATGTGGATGATCCCGTATGAAAATCAGTCAGTAGGCCTGTCGACGATGCCGGATAACCCCGCCAGCATCAGCAAGCCTGAGGATCTGGCCGGTAAGCGCGTGGGCGTGGAGATCGGCGGTTTTGAAGAAAAAGCGATCCGCCGTGTCAGCGCCGAGCTGCAGGCTAAAAAGCTCAAGCCGATCGAGATCCTCACGTTTGATAACTTCGCCATCGCTTTTCAGGCGCTGCGCGCCGGCCAAGTGGACGCAGTGATCAGCCTGGATGCTGTGGCCAATGAATACCAGCGGCAGGGACAGTTTCGCCAGGTGATTTCCGGCCTGGAGCCAACGCCGGTTTCTCTTGCGTTCCGCGATCGCGCCCTGGCGGAGGCCACGGCGAAAGTCCTAAACGAGATGCGTGCCGATGGCAGCCTGGATGCCCTGTTCAAACGCTTTAATGCGCAAACGACGTCCGGAACTTTTACCGTTCACGGCCCTTCCTTGTAACTGCCTTACGGGAGAGATGAGCAATGAATCACGGCTGGAGCTGGGCAGGCTACTTCGAGTACCTGTTCAATCATTATTTAATGATGGGTGTTGTTTATACCATCTGTCTTACCCTGGTGGGGATGGTCGGAGGCCTACTGCTGGGGGCGTTACTCGCTTTCTCCCGCCTCTCCCCGATAGTCTGGTTGAGCCAGACGGCCAAATTCTATACATGGATATTCCGCGGCACGCCATTGCTGGTGCAGTTAATCATCATCTATACCGGCCTGCCGCAGATAGGTATTCGCTTTACCGTTGTGGAGGCGGTGCTGATTGGCCTAATTCTGAACGAGGCCGCTTATCTGGCCGAGATTATCCGCGGCGGCGTGCAGGCGGTCCCGCGCGGCCAGATCAACGCGGCGAAAGCGCTGGGGTTCGGCGGTGTAGGCGTGCTGCGCTACGTTATCTTTCCCCAGACGATGCGGCTGATCCTGCCGTCTCTTGGCAACAGTTTCAACGGCTTGCTGAAAACCACCTCGATTGCCTCGGTGATCTCGATGGAAGAGCTGCTGCGCCGTACGCAGATGCTGATTCAGGAAAAGTTTATGGTGCTGGAGCTGTTTATGGTGGCCGCCACTTATTACCTGATTCTGACCACGCTGTGGGATCTGATACAGCGCCGCATTGAGCGACATTACGCTAACGCTTACCGCAGCGAGCATACGCCGAAGGACGAAAAGGCCGGGGCGGCAATCGGCGCCGGCAACACATTAAATAACGAGACGCGCTAATGAAAGCATATGATCTGATCATCCGCCGGGCCGACATCGTAACTGCGGCGGATCGCTTTATCGGCGATATCGGTATTCATCAGGGGCGGATTGCCGCCATTGGCGAACGGCTTGATCCGGCGCTAGCGGAACAGACCATTGACGCGGCGGGGCGGATGGTGACGCCGGGCGGGGTAGACGCGCATTGTCATCTCGATCAGCCTTCGGCCGACGGCTCTGTCGGTTCCGACGACTTTCTCACTGGCACCCGCTCGGCCGCTTGCGGCGGCACCACGACAGTGATCCCGTTCGCCATGCAGTTTAAGGGGCAAAGCCTGGATGACGCGGTGGCCGATTACCATCGGCGCGCCGACGGTAAGGCCTGTATCGACTATGCCTTCCACCTGATCATCAGCGACGCCGCGCCTGAAGTGGTGAATGAACAACTGCCACGCATGGTGGCGTCCGGCTATAGCTCATTTAAAATTTACATGACCTATGACGCGCTGAAACTCAGAGATCGCGACATTCTTGACGTGCTGGACGCGTCGCGCAAACTGGGGGCGCTTAGCATGATCCATGCGGAGAACGACGACTGCATCAGTTGGCTGACTGAACGTCTGTTAAAGCAGGGTAAGAGCGCGCCGCGTTTCCATGCCGTTGCGCATAGCGCGATCGGTGAGAGGGAGGCGACGCACCGGGCGATTTCGCTGGCCGAACTGGTCGATGTACCGATTTTACTGGTGCACGTCTCCAGCCGCTCTGCGCTGGAGCAGATCTATTGGGCGCGTGGCAAGGGGCTGAATATTTTCTCTGAAACCTGTCCACAGTATCTGTTCCTGACCGCAGAAGATCTGGGGATCGACGATCATTTCCACGGCGCGAAATGTATCTGTAGCCCGCCGCCTCGCGATACCGACAGCCAAAATGCGATCTGGACCGGGCTGACCAATGGCACCTTTAGCATTTTTTCGTCCGATCATTCGCCCTATAACTATGACGATCCGCACGGCAAGAAACTGCATGGCGATAACGCCTCGTTCGATCGAGTGCCCAACGGTATTCCGGGGCTGGAAACGCGTATGCCGTTACTGATGAGCGAAGGGGTACTGAGCGGCAGGCTGACGCCACAGCGGTTTGTCGAGCTGACCGCGACGGCGCCCGCAAAGTTGTATGGGCTGTATCCGCAGAAGGGCACGCTGTCGATCGGCGCCGATGCGGATATTGTTATCTGGGATACGCAGAGCGATAAAACGATCCGCCATGCGGATCTGCATTCGGCCGCCGATTACACGCCGTATGAGGGTAAGGCGCTGCGCGCCTGGCCATCGATCACGCTGGCGCGCGGCAAACTAGTATGGGCCGATGGGGCTTTTTGTGGCCAGGCGGGCGACGGGCGCTTTTTACCCTGCGCGGCGCCTTTCCCTCCGGCCATATAATTCGTTACACTTAGGCCCTTACTTTTATGGACACAGGTAAACATGTTCCATGTCAGACTATCAGGATCACGTGCTTGCCGCGATTATGGCGGCTAAGCCACTTTATCTGAAATCAGCCAGTCTTTCTGAGCAGGTTTACCTGCTGCTGCGGGAGTTGATTCTGGAAAGGAAAATTCCGGGCAGCAGCGAGATGTCTGAATCGCGGCTGGCTGATGAATTGCAGGTATCGCGCACGCCGATGCGTGAAGCATTGGTCCGACTGGCGGGCGAGAATCTGCTGGTGAGGCGCGGCGCTCGCTCTTATGCGGTGCGTTCCGTGGATATTAAAGAATATCTGGACACAATGGCGCTGCGCGAGGTGCTGGAGTGCGAGGCGGTAAGCCGCGCGGTAGAACGTATCGACCTGGACGAACTCGGCCAGTATGCCAGCGAACTGCAGGCGTTGATGTCTGGCGAGCATGAGGAACATGTATACTGGCGCTTTGACGACCGGCTGCACAATTTTATCGCCGAATCCTCAGGCAATAAAGTGCTGGTGCAAATGCTGGAAAAGCTGCGCATTAATGTGCGGCTGTTTCGCCTGCACAGCCCACTGCATCGCCAGAGTGAAAATCATGTCGAGCATCAGGATATTATTCATTACCTGACTCAGCGCGATGCGGTAAAAAGCGTCGAGGCGATGAGAACGCATATTAGTAAATTGCGCAATGATGTGATTGTTTCTTTATCTGGCTAATTTTCACCAGGAATAAAAATATATACTCTAAATAATTCGGGTGGCAGAAAAATCTGCCGGCCGGGAATTTCAGCGCTGCTGGTGGTTGAGGCCCCGTCGTGGGCCATATAAACGCGAGTTATCGCCTTGAAGTAGTCAATGCTTTCGGCGTATTTTTTGGATAATCAGCATCAGGAATCCTGTCACAATCAGCATGAGAACTATAAGCACCCAAAGAAATGACGGATCAGCATCCCCATCGGCAAACCCCAATCCTGTTCTATTCAGGAACGCATTGCTAATCTCAGATAAATGATCCAATAGCCCGCCCAATGGGAATAGCACAATAAAAAATGAAACTACCAGGCAGAGCAGAAAAAACAACACGTTAGTAATTAATTTTGCATGACGCATAGTCAGTCCGCCCCATTACATCTACCCGGCCATATGCCATTAACCCTTTCCCGCCTGGAACACGAATTTTTTTTCGCCCCAGCAGTGATTGCCTAACAAGACTGAAATCTGGGATGTTATAGAAAGTAATGCATCCCCATGATTCCCTTTCCCCATTAGGCCGAAGCGGATGGAGTCGAAAAGATCCCCTATCGACGCCATTGACAAAAACGTGATCGCTCATTGTTGATGCATTATATAAACCGAACCATTCAGCATGGTTTGTACCGTTCTTGAAGTCTTTTACTGCTCTGATCACTCGATTAGTTAAACTACCTTCTGGTGCATCAACGATCCAATACGTCCCCACGGGTAAAGCTGCATTCCTTTTAAAAGCACACTCTGCAATATTTGTTACTGGCTCTATCCCAGAGAAAACCGGAAAGGTGCCCACGCTATAAACATGAAGTTTCAGCTTTCTCCGGTCTGCTGATACATCGTTGTAATCCATCCTGCAAATTTGCATAACATAACGTCCCTATTTTTTTGCAGGCCATTTTACAGCTGAATTATCGAGCACTCTAGTATGATCCATTTTTTAGGACAATACCGATTTATTCATCCCCTATCACCAATTCCACATTGCGGGTGCTTACCTCAATACCGATATCGGAGCGGCCGGTAAAGGCCGCCTGACCGGTGCCAGAACGGCACAGACCGTAGCTAATGGCCATTATACCCGCCACCTTGTGCGGCAGTGCACTGCAATACCACTCAGCTTACGATACAGAATTCCCATGGTATGAACATATTCAAAATGCTTTTACTGAGAATGGTCAGCAACATTGCCTTTACGTTAACCCGGACGCCAGTGAAGTCAGCCTGATGAAGTGTTTGCAACTGCTGGTATCAGGTGCCCGTCTGGCTATTCATTGGCTGTACGGCTTAATGCGGCTGGGAAAAACATATTCCCGATGGCTGCTTAAGGGCTTCATTAGCGTCAGAATTGCCAACGCCTGTTCCGAAAGCGGAACGATATGTTCCCGCTTCATTTTCATTCGTTCGGCTGGAGTGCGCCATTCTTTAGCGTCCCGATCGATCTCTTGCCAACGCGTCTCAGCGGCTCCTTACACTCCGACAGGGCGGGGAGGGTGAGAAGTTGCCACATGAACAGACAGCGGGTCGATAACTCGATATTTGCCTGCCGCATCATTTGCATCAGTTGCGGCAGTTGAGCCGGGCGGATGCTGGGTATGTGTTTTTTCTGCGGTTTCTCGAAGGCCTTGCTGATATTGACGCAGGGAGCCGCATCGATCAGGCCAACGTTTATCGCATAGATCATCACCTCGTTAATCTGCTGTCATAACCGCCTTACCGTTTCCAGCGCGCCTCTGGCCTGCACCAGAAGGGCGCGGGCCGCAGTGCGGCATTGCCGCGCGTCGTCCAGAGTGACTTCGGGATAAGGCCCAAAAGTCAGTTTTTCGCGCTTTTTGGGCTGGGGGGAGTTGAATAGGTTGCCTATTAATTTGATTGTATGGCTTATTCCTGATTCAATTTTTGTTCTATGGGCCTAAGTGTGGGCCTAAAAATTTTGTTTGCCTGATTAAAGTGGAGGCTGTGGGACTTATTTGTGACATGAGTAGCAAAAATATTTTTAGCCGAGGAATCGAATTGTATGTTTTATAGTCATAGTGACCTGCTCCCCATAGATTAACACACGGTAGTGTTTGTAATATCTGCTTCTGGCACTCAGTTGCCCGCAAGAGTTCCATCAGGCGGCTATGAGCGAAAAGCGGAAGTACGTAATCTTTCTCAGTTGATTGAGAATTTACTAACCCGGCATTAATCAGCCATACAAACAGAACAGGCACTTTACCTGTGCTTTGAATTTTTAAGGATAAGTATGATTCCAGCATGTAGGTCAGCCGATCATGAATATGAGGCGATCAAAGGTGATCGTATTGATTGTGGCCATGCAAGATGTGTATTTGAGGTCAAGGGAATCAGTGATTTAGTATTAAAAGAAGCCAAGCCCGGGATGTATAGTCATAATGAAAATGAAGCAACTTTTTACTTTACTAGCATTATAAACGGACTTTCTAGGGTGACCGACTGCATTGCACAGGTTCTAAGTATTAGTAAGTCAGGGAAATATCTGATTATGGAAAAATTATGTACACAGTTAGATCCCGCCCTAAAATCAGGCGCTCAGGTGCCAGTTGAGATAGACGATCCGCATGCAAGAAACTATGGTATGACGTCTGACAAACAAACCATTAAGTGTATTGACTATGGTACTTGGGATACAACGAAAGAAATTTCTGGAATGCTAAAACCCGTACCATTTCAATCAGAGGAGAGCACTTCTGAAATGAGAAAAAACATAGACGACTTAAATAATATTTTGGATTAGATTGCAAGCTACCCAGTAAATTATTCCCATTTCTGTTATTGCGATTTAAAAGGTTGGCATGAGTGAAGTTCGGACCCTCAAATTTAATAAAAACACAGGGAATCTACTTGATGATATATAAGAAAGATGAACTATATATGATTGGAATATGCGGGCGTGCTACTTTGAGTAAATGAATATAATCATGAAAACCAAATCTGAAACATTTAACAATAAGGCCCAGTAAACTGGGCCGGAAAAGAACATTATTTAATGTGTTTGAAATAATTACAACGACTTCTGCTTTCAAATGGTTAAATGACATACGGCCTTTCGGCTTCACGATCAAACAAATTTTTAAAAAAATCAAAATTGATATTTCTATCAATTCCAACCTTAATCGAGGAAGTGTTCTTGTAATAGAAGTCAAAATGATATCTTGGATGAACTCGACCATTTTCATTCACTTCATCATCATCGAATCTAAAATACCCATGATCTTCAGTTATCAAAGTCGTGAATATATCACAATAATTAACAGCCTCCCTGAAGTCAGTATTATAATTCACCATGATATTTTCTAAAATATCCTCATGCGAATATCCATAATCACGGCAAGCTTCAACACAACTTCTCATTATAGAAATAAAAAGAGAGGTTACTGGCATGTTACATTCATCATAATTGAAACTAATATTTCCCCCATAGTCGATTATTTGAAACGGCAGAAACATAGTATAATAGCCAAATTCTTTTTTAATTAAAATGCGAGTAGTATTACCTGTAAATATTGCAAACTGCGAATCAGCTTCGTTTTCTATGCGGCAATGTCCGCAACTGCTGACTGTCTCTATAAAAGTCAGCACATTAAGAAAATTGTCATACGAATCTCTTACCGGCAGAAAGCCAGCAAGATGATAATTAGGTATATTAGCGAATAAATAAACACTCATAGTTTTTTATTCCTAATATATTCAGCCTCAATTATTGATAGTAAATATTCTTCTGAATAATCATCTATTCCTTCTAACATTGAAGATACCGTGCTGATAATTTTAGCAACCAATCGAGGCGTGGCTTTCCGTGACTCGCAGTAACGTTTAACAGATTTCTCAATAGAAATCCCCTCAGCTAGAATAAACAGATCTTTCTGTTTTTCAATTTCTTCAGCTGTTGGTATTCTGACGTTTAATTCGTTATCTGATATCAACTTTTCTAAACCTGTTGATACAGCATTAAATACTTTTGAATCTGTATCATTGCTAAGTAATAAATGGCTTTCTAAAAATGACCTAGCCATCATTGTGTAAAGAGCATTTCTGAAACCAGGATAACATTGTAATTGTTTTGCAAAACAAATAACGAAAGGAAATTCCAATCCTTTAGCATTATTAATATTCGATATAAATAGCTTGTCAGTTAGTCTGTTTTTTGTCTCAAAAGATACGTTGGAGTCCCAGCCGTATTGTTTTTTTATTTTAAATCTTAGTGTTGATATCTCATCGTAAATATAATTAGCCTTATCTATAAAAATAACAGCAATGTCGCCTTGCTCGGTTGTAGGATATCTATCCCTGATGCTTTGAATCATTGAAATAATTTCATCAGAGATGTCAGTGTCACCTTCTAATAAATGCATTGAAGTACTTGGGTAGTTATTGGGAATATCTTCAAATCGTCGTAAGGGATCACGTGTCAGATGTGCTCTTCCATCATTATCATTATAATTATAACCACAGGCATCCCATTCCTCGGGCTTCAACCATCTCAACACAGGTTTTTCAAACAATCCCATACCTAATGCATGGGAGAACATTAAATTTTTAGGATCAGTTCTATAGCACTTTTTTAACACCATATTGGCTGTACTGACGCCATCATCAATCGGCCTGAATATATTCTGAAACACATCACCTGCGATAAAGACCTTTTTGGCGGTTACCATTTCACATAATTGTAAAAAACTAGCAGGGAAATCCTGACTTTCATCTATGAAGACATAATCAAATGCTTTATCACTCACATCTTGTTTCGATAAAAATTCAACTGCTTTTTGACTGTGATAATCTAAAGATCCTGAGCCATAAGTACCAAATGGTATGTTGTAAAAATGACAAATATACCGATACATTCCTGAGTATGGATCCTTTCCACTCCCCCAAGACTGGAAACAGAAAAGTTTCGTATTCCACTCAATTTGCCGTTCAACCCTCATGAAATCGAAAAATTCAGGAATTCTGCTTTTCATGGTGGATGCTAGAATTTTGTTAAAACAAGTAAATGCTATTCTTGATTCTGAATCATTTGCAAAAATTTCTTTGACTTTATGTAGTAATAACTCAGTTTTCCCTGAACCAGCTAAACCTTGGATTACGTATTTTTTCTCAGCACCTGTTTTAAATACAAAACTAGTTTGATCTGTATCGAAGAGAATTATTTTAGATTTGACACTATCAAGTAGGTTATCTGTTTCTAACTTTATCTTAGACACATCATTAATGCTACCAACAATTAATGATGTAATAAGATCAACACGTCTCGCTAGCACTTTATCAACTAGGTATGAAGATAAATCTAAATTTTCAGGTTCAACTATCTGGAAATATTTTTCCCAGTCTCTTTTTCTTCCTATTTTTTCCCTATACTTGAATTTTTCGGCTAGGAATGACACATCCTCCAAAAAATCATCAAGGTAATAATTAAATTTATCTTCATCATGCCCTGCGTTTATTAAACATGGTTTCATTCCACTGGAGAAAATAGCTAAGGCATCATTGTATTCATATGATGCATCTTCTTTTGATAAAGGCTTGCACAAAACATAAGTCTGCTTTTTATACCTTTCAGCAAAATCATCGATTAGTTCTTTTATATTTACTCGTTCTGCTAAAGCTAATGCGTCATGTGTATAGAAACAATAGTCAGACATTTCACTACCTCAATTATTTCTTCGATTATATTAAATAAGCACAAAAATGATCTTTCATGCGAGTTTATCTTTGGAACATTCTAAATAGCTGCGCCGAATACCGCTACACTTTTGCCAGACCATGTTTTCCTCCGGGGAATGGACTGACGGTTTCCATAAAATGTCTTACCTTTTTCAACAGCTGCCACATTGAACGACACTGATGATTGCGCGTTATCGTTTCGTGAAGCGCCTGCCATAGCCGCTCAACATGATTTACCCACGGCGAGTAAACTGGCTGGTAAATTATCCTGAACTTCGGATTTTGCTTCAGCCAGCGCTGCGTTTCCCGACTTTTATGGATAATATAGTTATCCACGATGAGCGTTATCGTTTTTGCCCGCCGGTACGTCGCCTTAAGGTGCTTTAACAGGCTGATAAATAAGGCTGAGCTTTTACTGTTTCCACCAACATAGCTGACTTTACCTGTGCTGCCGTGCAGCGCCCCTGCCAGATAGTACTTTTCATTCTGACCGGGCGTAACCACGCGTTTTTGTTGCCCGCGTAGTTGCCAGTCTGCGCCGATTTTGGGATTAAGATGGATATCCACCTCATTCTCGTAAAACACTGGATTTTCGGCGCTGCATTGCTCCAGCGCATTGTGGGTTTCCGCTATTTTTTCTTCTTTATGCGGGTCACGGATACGCAATGTTGGTGCGGCTCTGCGCCAGACTAGCCCGGCAGACGGCAACCAGCGACGCACTGTTCCGGCGTGCAGATGATACCCGGTTATCTCATTGATTTTTATTGCCAGTAACTCTGTACTCCAGCGTGAACGCTGATAACCAAAATCGCCGGGAGAGTGTTTTATCAGTTCACGAAGCAAGGTACAGATATGCTCAAAGGGCCAACGCCGGGAACGCCCTGCGGGTAAGGATTTCAGGCCTTCAACACCTGACAGCGTAAACCAGTTAATCCAGCGCCCAACAGATGAACGGGCGCAGCAGAGCGTTCGGGCAACATCGGTGACACGCTCGCCGCGGTGTAACATCAACATGGCGGTAAGCCTGGGGGCATGGTTTTTATCACGCGTTTTATGGATCGCTTTCTGCATCAGGCGTCGTTCATCACGGGGAATAGGTGCTATGATCGGCATCGCTCAGTCCGGTTGGTGGTTTGGGATATTTGGCGATTGATCAGATCGCACAATCCGGGCTGAGTTCCCTCAAAGTGATCTACTATTCCGCGCAGCTATTTAGTTCTAGATGTTTTATCACAACCAAGGATTTTTTTGAACGATAGTAGCTATCAAATCTTGCTATCAGAATTGTTTAAGAAACACC
The DNA here is from genome assembly GCF_039540155.1 of Gibbsiella greigii. Classification (NCBI taxonomy): domain Bacteria; kingdom Pseudomonadati; phylum Pseudomonadota; class Gammaproteobacteria; order Enterobacterales; family Yersiniaceae; genus Gibbsiella; species Gibbsiella greigii. The sequence continues at coordinate 90,643 of NZ_BAABEM010000011.1, read as the reverse complement.
CAAAAAATATAACTTATTGATTTTTAAATTGATTTAATGATAGAGACGGAGCTTGGCATAAAATTGATAATAGGCAGTTAGACTACATAAAGCACTTGTTTTGACCTTCCCCGTTGATATGCATACTGTCCGCTTCACGCCCTGAGACATTCGACAAGCTTTTTATGCCTTCAGTAAGGGCGATTTTCGCGCTTCAAGAGCCAGCAAATATTTCGCTTCGTCGTAGTGGGTTCTGGTCTTCCAGCAGCGGTAAATGATCCTTATCCACTTGAATGCCAGAGCCCGGATCGCTGACTGATGAGATTTTCCTTTTTCTCGCAACCCCTGATAATACAGCCGGGCCCAGTATGATGAGTTAACCGTCTTGGCAGCCCATTCAACAAAGGTCTGCCTGACGAACTTGGCACACTGCCATCGCCAGTGAACCCAAGATTTCTGGCCACTTCGTTCTGTCACCGGTGCAATACCTGCGTAGTTTTGAATTTCTTCAGCGCTGTTAAATCGGTCACGGTTATCACCAAGCGCAGCAAGCATCCGTGGGCCTATGCACGGCCCCATACTCGGAAGTGATTTGAACACCCCTGCATCAGGCAATGTGTCAAACAGCGTTTCGATTCGTTCGTCATAGGTTTGGATGATTTCGCTCACGACTTTAATTTGTGTCGCCAGTGCTGTTGCCATCAGAGCATTAGCCTCTATAACACTCTGATCTGTTGTCAATGGGATAGCGTTATCAATACTCGCAACGCGCTGCCCGGTAAGGACCATGGCGCGGCCACCTTTGGCATTCAGAAAGTTGCGGATCGTGTCGCGCCTGGCACGCTTCAGTTGCTGCAGACTGGGCCACCGTATAATCAGTTCACACAACAGCAAGCTGCCCCGGTGTGAGAACCTCTCCAGTGGCTGAGGATAATACTGCTTAAGCGTGTTGATGAGCCTGTTCACAAAGCGGCGTTTGTCTTCGACCAGCAATCGACACTGCTCAACTAACTGCTGAAGTAACCGAATATCCGCATTGTCGGGTTCTATGGCTTTTATTTTTTGGGGATACGTAGCATTAGCTCTAAAGCTAACTCAGCATCCTGTGGATCATCCTTCGCACCACTTGGCCATAAGGTTTGCCGGTAACGGGCCAGCGATAGCGCGTGCACGGGAAAGACAGTGACAAAAGGGTACTTCTGGAGAGCGTACACCACAGGGCCTTTTTTCAACTCAAGGGCGATGGCGATCCTACCTTTCACCTTTTGGTGCAACCCGATGAGCCAGATATCAAGCGCTTCCGGCGTGTGTTCAATTATATGGAATGTGCGCTCACCGTTTTTACACTGAACGCAGACATCATGCTTTTTATCCGCCTAGTCCAGACCAACATGTGCAGCAAATTGATTAGTCGCAGTCATCACCAACTCCTTTTCATCGGGGATTGGTATGCATTCCACGTTCTTCGAAAGAAATATAGTCAGCAGTTTATCTGCATGCCCTGAGTATTCGTTAGCGAACGTGGAGCACCTACTGGCTCGAAAGAAAAGCGGCAATCATCAAGTCACATGATTCTGGCACAATATTCGTAACCAGTAAGCGCATACCCTGAATCACTAAGAAGTGTAACTCTCAGGGTACGAATGACTATACCTGGCATTGAGTTGCCCGCAAGAGTTCCATCAGGCGGCTATGAGCGAGGTGCGGAAGTTAGTGTAAACTGTGAGTTAGCATACCAAAGCCATCTATATTGACCTCTGACATGTATATTGAATCAGTGGCGATTCACATTTCACAACAGAGAGAACAAAATGATCCCTGAATTATCAACACACAAGACGTATTCCGATCTTTGGAAGAAAGAGTCAGACTCGTTAGACAAATCTGATGTATATAAAAAACTGGCCGCGTTTACCCCTGATGGTAACGTGTTGGAATTCGGCTGTGGCGCGGGTCAAAGCACCAGCCATCTGCTTAAGTCCCACGCCGTTCTGTCACTCGAAAACAATAAGTATTTGATTCAGATGGCAACCGATTATCTGCTCGGTTTGGGATTCAGCCCCAACATTCGCAAATGCGATTTTTATGCTTTGGGTGACGATGACAAGCAGGCTATACGCGACTTCGAACCAAAAGTAATAACTGGCTGGTTTATTGGTGGTAGCGGTGAAGATCAAATTCTGCGTATTCCCAACCAACCAAACCCAACTGAACTTATGAAGTCTTATCGTGAAAAGATAGAAGATATCATTGTGTCTCGAGATGTTTGCATAGAGTCAGTTGAGTACATTCAGTTAGGTATGCGCAGTTTTGGTCTTGTCAACTCGGACAAGGAACGTGACTTCACTGATACAAAGGAAAACTTCGATCAATTTGTATTTAGTCAGGCTGGTTTTGAAGTTATCGCTGTTGACTCGTTCATCTGGGAAGTTGATAAAAGCGTTTTCCCCTATGCATACGCGAAAAACCCCAATTTTAACGAGGGTAATCCAGCTCAAACCATTCCTTTAATCACCTCTATCCTAGCTAAGCGTATTAGCAAGTAACTCATAAAAAAACCGGTCAACATGGCCGGTTTTCATTAACACTGACCTGCTCCCCATTGATTAACACTGAAGTGGCACACTGAATTTGGCCACCTAAACAGATGAGTTAACGCCTGCTTTTGGCACATAGCCGCCTGCCGGATTAGATTGCGCTCAGATCAGCAAAAGAGCCAGATCGAGCATGGGTCAGAACACGCCGATTTATTCAACGACACTCTACAGCGCTTTCCCATAAACCCGCTCCACATACCGCCCTCGTCCATCTCCATGCCCTAAATCCATTGATACCAGCGCGCTGGCTTCCCGGTTACTGAACCCCTGCTGCCGGTAATAGCACATCGCATCCTGCGCCCATGCGTAACGCAGGCTGTGCGGGGAATATTGCCCCTTTAGTCCTGCCAGAGCCGTTTGCGAGCGCCAGCGGTTGATGGCGCTTTTCAGATCCGGTTTATCAATCAGCCGACCGTTGCGAGTAGCGGCTATCGCCAGCGCTTGATTCACTGTCTGCGTTAACGCTTCCCGATCCAGCACCCGCGTTTGCCGGGGCCGTCCGCCTTTGGTGCCGAATACCACCGTTAATTGCTCGTCGCCTCGCTCCAGCGCTGCGGCCCACGTCTTGAGCGACTGCGAACACTGCACCGCTTCCTGTGAGCGCAAACCCATCATTCGTGCCAGTTGCAGCGTGAGTGCTAACCCTGCATCTTTCTGCTGCAGGGTTGCCAGCGCCGCCTTATAGCGTTCCGGCGTAATCACCTGCCGCGTACCGTCCCGGCTGGCGCCACCCAGCCCTAACGCCTTGTTGCTCAACCGTTCCGCATCAGCCAGTTTAGCCCGCCCGGCGGTGCGCAACATCACCCGCACTGCTGCTATCTCGTTATGCAACGTGCGCAGAGTAATTCCCTGTTCTAACCGCTCGGCGATATAGCATTCGATATGTTTTGCTTTCAGATGCTGTACCGTGCGGATCTGAATATTCAAAGATAGCAGATGACTGGCAAGTCGCTCTGCAATCTTTAGTCGGTCATGAACCGTCTTATGGCTGCCGCCGGCCTGTCGGGCCAGCGTCTGCATTTCCAGACTTAATCGTGACATATGTTATCCCCCCATCCTCAATAACCTCTGTTCTCCGGCGCACGGCGATTTACGACACGAGGAAACCGTGCCGCACTGAACAATACCTGCGCGCCGGAGCGGCAGCGGTTGAGGTATGGCGGGGATATCGGTTATGCACTCGGTGCAGCCGCCTGCATCAGCAGGGTAATCCCCTCAGGCTGAAAGCCTGCCTCGGTATCGGTTCAGTCCTCCTCTGATAAGTGGGTTGATGAGAATTGACGCAGAAAATGTGCGTCAGATGACAGGTCGCGCCGGAAAGCGCTGTGGGGCAAGGGCTGGCGCAGTGATCGTTCGCGGCGTCACTTGCAACGGCTTTCCGCCGTGTGAAGTGACGCCGCTGCCTCATGGATGCATTCGCTGAGGCAGCAAAAGGCCGCAGACGGTTGCGCCAGCTATAAAGGTTGTTGTACGCATCAATGCGTATGCAAAAAGCAGTTGCTTCACGAAGAACAAACGGAATGCAGCCCTAAGGCGTTGGGATAAGTTAGCTACCATCGCCGCAGCGATCACCCGCAAAAGGGTAGCGGGGCGGGTTGGGAGTCGACCACACAGATTGGTCCTGCGCGTTGCCTTGAAGGTCGTGGCAACATGGGAGTGCTGCGTGCAGCAGCGGTGTAGCACTGACAATTTACTGCGCCAAAATCCGTATATCAAGCGGCTAACGCGCTGCGCTTGTTGGCTCCTTACTGGATTTCTATTCCATAGAAATCCAGTAAGGAGCGTCTAAATCCACTAACAGGATGAAAAAAATTTTGTAAATTTTTAGTGGCTAATCCGAGGTTCCATCTCGGTATTGTTGATGCTGTCCGCTGTTATAACGCGAAGGCCAGATCTCTTCGGGGCGTTTATGCAAGGCTTCGGCGATTAAGCGTTCTCCTTTAGGCCAATGGCGCGTCAGTGTATTTGCCAAAGTGGAAGAGGCGAGTCCCGCGTCTCTGGAAACAGCAGCCAGCGTTGTGCCTTTCTTTCTTAAACCAGCAATGATATCTGCCGGATGCCAGTCTTGTTCGGTCATCGGAAGTTACCCTCGTTAGTAGTCATAAGACAGAGTCAGCGAAGTTGCCTTCTTCCGACTCAGGCATGTTTTTATGTTTCTTCTTTAGGAAGTCTAAAGACAATGAATCTTAAGGAATGCTAAAGATTCTGTCAATACAGTTATTGATGGCAGATCCTTATGATCCCTAAACGTCTTAAAAATGCGAGGTTACGGGCTAATCTGACGCAAGAACAGCTTGGCGTATTAGCCGGGATTGGCGAAGAGACGGCCTATTCTCGTCTCTCGCAGTATGAGAGCGGAACGCATACGCCATCGTTCAAAACGGTTTGCGCCTTTGCACACGCATTGAACGTGCCAGAGAGCTATTTCTACACCGTGGACGATAGCTTTGCAGAAGCGATCCTGAAACTGTATGCCGGTGAAACCGTACGGTGGCAATGCACGCCAGATGGCAAATAAGGGCAGGGTACACACTAAGCGCGTCGCCATCTTTATAAACTCTAAAGAAAATCCATGTTGAGGAATGCTAAAGATTACCGCAATACATTAACTGCCGGTAATAACTGAATGATTCCTAAGCGTTTGAAAGCGGCCAGATTAAGAGCGAATCTTACGCAGGAGAAGCTCGGCGTACTGGCTGGTATCGAAGAGGCTACCGCCTATTCGCGTTTGTCTCATTATGAAAATGGCACGCATAAACCCACGTTTGAATTGGTATGTGAATTTGCCCGCGTACTCAATGTGCCGGAGTGCTACTTTTACATTGTTGACGATGAATTTGCAGAAGATGTGCTGAATTTGTATCTTGAGCGTTCCCGACGCAAAGAAAAATAACGCGTCTCCCGCCTCACACCATCACTTGTTTATGGTGTGAGGCGGGAGAGAAAACACGGCTTCATACAATCACCCAATCGCCTTAAGTCCCCGGACTCCGCCTTCCAGCACGCTGCCGTTGTCCGCCGCTTTCACAAAGTCAGCCCACCATTGCATCATGGGGCGGCGTTGCTCCAGATAGTCGCTGCGGTTATAGGCCCGGCGTACTTCATTTTTATCTACGTGGGCGAGGGCGGCTTCGATGACATCGGGCGGAAAGCCTTGCTCATTGAGCGCGGTGCTGGCAATGGAGCGCATGCCGTGTGATACCAGAATGCCACCTAATCCGGCGCGTTTTAGCGCGGCGTTGACCGTCTGGCTATTCATTGGCTGTAACGGCTTAATGCGGCTGGGGAAAACATATTCCCGGTGGCTGCTTAAAGGTCGCATAAGTTCTAGAATCGCCAGCGCCTGTTCTGACAGCGGAACGATATGTACCCGCTTCATTTTCATGCGTTCGGCCGGAATGCGCCATTCTTTAGCGTCCAGATCGATCTCTTGCCAGCGCGTCTCAGCGGCTTCGACAGGGCGGGTGAGGGTGAGAAGTTGCCACATAAACAGACAGCGGGTCGGCAACTCGATATTTGCCAGCCGCATCGTTTGCATCAGTTGCGGTAGTTGATCCGGGCGGATGCTGGGCATGTGCTTTTTCTGCGGTTTCTCGAACGCCTTGCTGATATTGACGCTGGGCGCCGCATCGATCAGACCAACGTTCATGGCATAGATCATCACCTCGTTAATCCGCTGACATAACCGCCTTACCGTTTCCAGCGCGCCTCTGGCCTGCACCGGCTGGATAGCCTGCACCAGCGTGCGCGCTTTAATGTCCGTAATGCTGATATCGCCGATGGCGGGAAAGATATCCTTTTCGAGGGAGCGCCGGATATCGGAGGCATAGTCGGCGGTGACGCTGCTCTTTTTTAACTGTAGCCAGCGTTCGGCAACGACCTTAAAGGTGTTGGATTGGGTTTCCAGCGCTTGCTTGCGCAATGAAAGCTGGTGTTCATAAGGGTCAATATCTTTTACCAGCAGGGCGCGGGCCGCTGTACGGCGTTGCCGGGCGTCGGCCAGAGTGACTTCGGGATAAGGGCCAAAAGTCAGTTTTGCGCGCTTTTTGGTTAAAGGCCGGTAGTAGCGCATCTGCCAGACTTTTCTGCCGCTGCTTTTGATTAGCAGTTGCAGACCGTCGCCGTCATGCAGTGTGTAATCCGCCTCCTGTGGTTTGGCGGCTTTGATCTCCGTATCGGTGAGGGGTTTTGTTAACCGTGCCATAGGTACCTCCATCATTTAGGTACCCGCTGGATGGGTACCTGCCTTTCGGGTACCTAAGAAGGTACCTAAAAGTTGTGGAAGCCACAAGATCGCCACAGCAACCAGTAGACGTAAAAAAGCCCGCAGGGCTTGTGCCATGCGGGCTTAGTGGACTTCTTTGGCGTTCTATAGAACAAAATTTGGTGGAGCTGGGGGGATTTGAACCCCCGTCCGAAATTACTACATAGTATCTTATGGTGTTTACAATCAATGGTTTTGTATTTTAATCAATGAGTTATTTGGTTTTTGTTTGTTGGGTTTCGTATTGCTTTGCGTTCTCTGCCGCCATTTTGCCGCCACATTTGGGGTGCCAGTTAAGCCCGGCCAATGGATTTTTAGTTGCGGCATCTTCAAGATGATCCGGAGCGAAGTGTGCGTAGACCATTGTCATTTTTATGTCGGCATGACCGAGAATATTTCTCAAGACCAGGATGTTTCCACCGTTCATCATAAAGTGACTGGCAAAGGTATGGCGTAACACATGGGTGCACTGGCCCTCTGGTAATTCAATGCCTGCTCTTTTCAGTGCTCTTTCGAATGCTTTACGGCATGGGCTGAATAAGCGGCCGCGCTTCTTGGGTATTTCATCGTACAGCGATTGCGAAATCGGAACGGTTCTATTCTTCTTGCCTTTGGTTTTGGTGTAGGTGATCCGATATTTGGTAACTTGGTGTCCGCTTAAACCCTCGGCCTCACTCCAGCGAGCACCAGTAGCAAGGCAAATTCTCGCAACTGTGATCAGATCAGGGTTTAATGATTCTTCGCAGGCATCCAATAGGCGTTTAATCTCGTTTGGTGCTAAGAATGAAAGTTCGCTTTCCGCAATCTTAAAAGCAGGTAAACCAGAAAGCGGATTCGGAGCGTTCCAATGCCCCATTTTCTTTAAGGTTCCAAATACGGCGGATAGGTTGCTTTGTTCTAGGTTCACCGTCCGAGGTTTTACTTTGGGTAGAATTTGTCCATCTTGAAGGCGAACCAATCCGTTTAAGCGTTTTTCACGGTATGAGGTGAAATCCGCCGCGCTAAATTCGCTGGCTATTGGATCGCCAAGGCCTTCACATATAATTTTTAGCTTGGCAGACATACGGCGCGGATCGGCTAAGGTTTGCCCATACAGTGAATGCCAAAGGGCTATAAGTTCTGACAGCCTGCGCCGGTCAACTTTTTCACCAAGCCAAGGTTTATTTTCCACTTCCTCCATCGTGAAGTTTTCAAAAGCAACGGCTTCGCCTTTAGTGGCGAATTGTTTACGTACTCTTTTGCCGGTTCGCCCTGTTGGATAACATTCACAAATCCATTTCCCGCTAGGTAACTTCCTTATTGTCAAAGGTTACTCCTTGCTAAATACGGCTATCACCCGAGCGATTAACTTAATGTCGTCTACGTTACATTCAAACGGAACGCCGCCGCCTAATACCTTGACCCTTTTTACCGGTATGAATGCCAGTTCTCTTATACTGTGCTTGCCTTCAACCTCTACGAGCCAGCGACCATCGGTCTGATCTTTGATGCCTTTATCAACAAAAAATGAGTCTATATCGGTTCGGATTACATAAGGCTCCTTTAGATTGTTCGGGAGGAAAACTTTATCAAACATAATCTTACCGGACTGTTTTAAGTGGCTGCCTATAAGTTTATAGGTATCAATATTGACAATGTCCGACTCCGAGTGCTCATATTTTGTGCCCTCACCAGTGGCTAGCCAGCGCAAAGAAACGCCTGTTTCTAAAGCACATCTAACTATCTGATTGCCTGGGAATGTGTCGTTGTTGTACCACGTTGCTAGGGTGCTTTTTGAAATACCTAAGTGATCACATAGTGCCTGTCTAAACCGAAAACCGTAGGCCTCGACCATTCTGTTGATGGCATTAGTTCCGCCAGTCTTAAATTCCATAAAGTACTAAACCTCGAACATTATTGTTGACGGTTCGAAATTCGGGATGTATAAGTGTTTTGTGCGATAATACGAACTTATGCAAACCGAAACGAGTTAACAGGAGATGTTGCATCATGGCTGAAACCATTTCAATAAACATTCCTCGTGCATGGGTATACCCAGAGGAATTTGCAAAGCTTGAAGGTATGTCTATCCACACTGTCTACAAGTGGAAAGAGCACGGCAAGCTGGAGATCCTTCCTAAAACTATTGCACCAGGTAAAAAACGGGCGGGCGGCCGCATTCGCATTAAGTACGCGAAATATAAGGCTCAACAAACCCGCGAGATCCTTGGGCACTCAAATTTTTCAATCAATGTTGTTGGCGTTCACTAGTTCCATAGTGCGAACTTTTTGAGGATATGGGTATGTTTGATTTTGTGAACGCCAAACATCCGCACCTTGATAGCGCCTGCCGTCGATTTGCCTTGGCGCATAATCTGGTTGAGTTGGCTCCGGTGCTGAGCCTTTCCGCCCAAGTATTGCGCAACAAGCTGAACCCGGATCAGCCGCATGAGCTGACGTTGTCCCAGCTGGTAAAGCTGACCGCTATCACTGACGACGCGGCGATCCTGGACGGGCTGTTGGCCCAACTGAATTGCCTGCCGGCGGTGCCGCTGAATGAGGCCAAGCCCGGCAATCTGCCAACCCACACTTTGAGTGCTACCGCTGCGATCGGCGCCATCGCCGGCGAAACCGCATCCTGCGCCCCTATGACGCAATCCCGTAAAAACGCCATTCTTGACCGTGCCAATCAGGCTATTCGTGAGCTGTCGCTGATCGTTGTGTCGGTTGAAGCGCGTTTCCAATCCACGCCAATGCTGGCAGCCGCTGTTGACGTGCTCAACACCTGCGCCCCTGCGTTTGGTCTGAGTTGAGGTAACACCATGAAAAAAAGGATTTTATGGCTTAATGCCGCTGATTGTCTTGTCGATGCTTATTTGAATCCTGCTGAAAATATCGGCTTTGATTCTGTGTCCGTGCTGACGGCATTAGAGAACGTGTCTGATGCGTTGTACTACCTTGATGAACCTCTTTGCCAGTTCATCGTTGAACATACGTGCCGGTGGTTTGGCAGTGGAATGACTGCCCCCGCTGATTTTGTTGCCTGTTGGCAGCGTGTCTATGGCCGTTGTGAGGGTAGTAACAATGATTAATACCGCGCGTTTGTTACTTAATCGCTGCCCACCGCAGCAACTGCCAAGTTATGGCCACGGCTGGATTGAACTGCCGAATGGTCAACGCTGGCAGCCGTGCGCCAGCCGAGTGGTGTTTTCAGGGGATTCAGTCGCACCAGGTAAACGGGCCAAGCGCCGCCCGTGGTGGTTCCGTTTGATGGGGTTGAGGGGGTAACGATGGCAAATCATGAGCACTGGCTTGCGGTGTGCCGCGCCACGGTTACCGGCCACCACAGCAAAACCCGCAAGGTGTGGAACAGCCTTAGCCCGTCACGCCGTGGCGTGTTGCTCCACGCTGCCGGAATGAAGTCACTGTTTTGTAATTACTCCTGGGACGATTTCAACGAACGCGAGTTGCACCAGTTGAAACGGGGTATTCAGCGTTTGCAGGCAATGGTGAGTATGTTCGGCGGTTTCAACGATCTGGACTTTCGCACCGAGGCGCCAGGGATGCCGACGAAGAAGGCAGCGGCCACGAAGGCACCTACGGGCACCAATTCCTTGCGGGCCAAAGCCGACCTGTTGCAACGGCTCAAAGCATTACACGTCAATCACTGAGGTAGTCATGAAAATAATTGCGGTACAAAAAGAAGGGCTGTTGTCCGATTTCAACGCCTGGGGCGTCAAGCCCAGCTATGCGCGTTTCTTTCTGGAGAAGTGCGAGGAAACCAACGGGTTGATCTCGCTGGCTCATGAATTGGCCAACGATTCCCATCATCTGACCAACCCTTACCAATGGTTTGCCGCCAACGTTGCGTTCTGGTGCCGGGTGTACCGCGAAGCGCAGTCGCCGGCGGGGCAGGTGGAAGCGCTGGCCGGTATCCGTGCCATTTACTACATTGCCGGCAGCCTTGGCCTTGAGGTGACAACGCGCATGATCGCCTTGTGGTGGAAAAGCGCCCAACCTTTGCATGGACTGACGGCCCCGAATCAATCGCATCACAGCGGCGATAATCGCCAGATCCACTAATTAACCCACGGCAGAGCACTACGGCTTTCAACAGATTGCCGGGGCCGCGCTTTGCCCAAATTTGGAGAAAACACCATGCCAACTATCGGCCAAGACATAAGTAACCGTGCTGCCGCCAAGTCATTTGAGTATGCGCTTAACCTGGCGCGCCAGGAAGCTAGCCGCGATGCGGCAATCAAGTTTTCCAGCCGTCTGGATCGTCTGGCGACACACGCGGCAACGGCTGAACTCTCGGCTGTCGAGATTATCGAGTTACTGCGGCAGGACGCGGAACGCCTGCATAACCAGGGGTTGCCTTCATGACATTGAGCGCTGTTTTTTTGCTACTGGCCATGCTGGCGTTAATCGGGCTAGGGCTAACGGTCTGCTTTGTTGGTGTTGTTGCTGTGTGGCTATGGCGCCGCAGGCAGTGCAAGCCACCCCGTTACGAAAACCAAAATTATGATTAGGCGAAACCCATGAATAAAACCGTATTGAAATGGGCGGGGAGTAAAGCCCGCCTGTCGGCAAAATTGCGCGAATACCTGCCGGAAGGCGATCGCCTGGTTGAGCCGTTCGGCGGCTCCTGCGCCGTGATGATGAATACCGATTACCCGGAATACCTGATAGCGGACGTTAACTCCGACCTGATCAACCTGTACCAGGTGATCGTCGCAGAGCCTGAGCAGTTCATTAATCATGCGCGTTATTATTTCGAGCACGGCAACGGCGAGGTGGAATACTACGGCATACGCCACGCATTTAATTTCTGCGCTCCCGAGCCTGCTTATCGCGCGAGCATGTTCCTCTACCTGAACCGCCATTGCTTTAACGGGTTGTGCCGTTACAACCGTGCCGGCGATTTCAATGTGCCCTATGGGCGCTACAAGAAACCTTATTTCCCAGAGGATGAGATCCGCGCCTTCGCTGAAAAAGCGAAGCGTGCAACGTTTATCTGTGCCGACTTTCACGAAACCCTGCGCCTGGTGCGTTCTGGTGACGTGGTGTACTGCGATCCGCCTTATCTGCCTGAGAAGGGCAAAGACGCATTCACAAATTACCACTCTGGAGGATTTGGAAAGCGCGAGCACTTAAGTTTGGCCGTTAACGCACGCCGTATTGGTCAGTCGGGCATACCGGTAGTGATTTCGAACAGCATCCGGGCGGCCGAGATAAATCTATACCACGGGTTCGATGTGACCGAAATTGAAGCGCCGCGCAGTATTAGCGCCAGCGGCGATAGCGCCAAAACGGCAAGGGAAGTTTTGGCGTCAATAACGCCTACGGAAGCCTCGCCTCTTGGGTATTCGATCCGAGTCAGTTACCCGGCGTGGTGCTATGGGGAGGTCTGTGAATAATGAATAATCATTTCACGAATGACGCCCGCGGGTTCATCCAGTGGCTGATTGATAACGGCCGCGAAACCGAAGGTTCGATCATGCCGCTTTATGCGGCATGGCGTGATCGTCCGGTGTCAGAGGAAACGGCCAGGCTGATGCCGGCCGGTCATTCCGCTAAATGCTGTATCGATCATCGCTACGTCATTGCCAAGACCGATAAGACCTTCACGCTTTACGAACTGCGACACAACGCCGCCGGCGGCCGCGCGGTGGTGATGGCGCTGTATGCGGACGAGGTGGCGCTTGTTAGCGATTTGATAAACCACAGCATCCGCCAGACCAAGGTCGCCAGCATCGGAGAGTTGGTTGCGGAAACCCAGCGTCTGGCCATGCAGTGCGATGCGGCGTTGGCCGAGTTCCAGTGATGGCGGTAGAAGCTGTGCAAAACGGGCAGTATCACGCCACTGCCCGTGCCCAACGTGAACTGTTCGCGCCCACCGTGCCCGATGGCATCAGCGTGGTGGAGCGAGATTTGTGGCATCTGGACAGTGAGGATCATGCGTGGCGCTCCCAATTTTTTAGCGAGATACCGGACTATCTGGCCCGGTACTTTGGCGAGCGCTACGCCAAAATTTACCGCGATGTTAAAAAAGGCGGCCGCCGCCGTGCCAATGCATTTTTGCGCACCACGCTGGGTAAAAGTGTATTGCCACGCCTACGGCTGGTAACTCAACGTTTCCAAACTCAATTCCATGCGGCCGGCGTTGTGCCGTTCCCCTTCAATGACGATCTGGCCAGGCTGCCGACGCTGGGCCGTGACGAGCTGCGCAACCTGGCGCACCGCGTGGCGGACTTTATGGCCGCCAGCTTTGCCGACTACATCGATCGCACCTTTGCTGAACCGGCCGAGGGCCAAAAAGACATGGCGGCCCGTACGCTGGCCACTTACCGCAATTTGGCCGGGCTGAGCCGGGAAATTGGCACTGAGCCGCCGTATTGGTTTTTGTTCATCAAGGGGCGGATCTCCGTGCGCCAGATGGAATCCGGGTTGCTGCGCATGATGGCGCCGGAGTGGTGGCGCGTCCGGTTGAAGGGGCGCCGTGATCTGATGCGCGAGCATATGGCGATCGCCGTGGGCCAGGTGCAGAAAGCCGCGTCGTCGTACGTGAGCCGCAGCACCCTGGGCGAGTGGGCCGAACAGAAGAAGCGCAACCGCGAATTTTTCAAGGTGTTCGATCTGGAGAACGAGGAAACCGGCGAGCGTGTTTCTATGGCGGATATGGTCAACGGCAGCAACGCTAATCCGGCCATTCGTCGCTGTGAGCTGATGGTCAGAATGCGCGGCTTTGAAGACATCGCCAAGGAAAAGGGCTATGTCGGCGAGTTCTACACCATCACGGCGCCGTCAAAATACCACTCCGTCCACAGCGTTGGCGGCTTTGTCGAACAGTGGAACGGCGCCAACCCGCGCGACACGCAAAAATACCTGTGCCGGGTGTGGGCCAAAGCCCGCGCGGCGATTGCCCGCGCCGGGATCAGCGTGTTCGGCTTCCGCGTCGTCGAGCCGCATCACGATGGCACGCCACACTGGCACATGCTGTTGTTCACTCTCGCCGCCGACCTCAAGCCGCTGCGCCGCATCCTGCACAAATACGCCTGCGCGGAAGACAAGCAGGAGCTGCGGACGTTCAAGGCCCGCAAGGCCCGTTTTCACTTCAAGACTATCGACGAGAGCAAGGGCAGCGCCACCGGCTACATTGCCAAGTACATTTCCAAGAACATCGACGGGTACGCGCTGGACGGGGAAAAAGACGAGGAAACCGGCGAAAACCTGCGGGATATGGCCAAGGCGGTCAGCGCCTGGGCGAGCCGCTGGCGTATTAGGCAGTTTCAGCAAATCGGCGGGGCGCCGGTCACCGTCTGGCGGGAGCTGCGCCGGCTGCGGGGTCAGCAGCTGGATAATCCGCAGATGGATGCCGTGTTGGCGGCTGCCGATGTGGCCGTCGATTGGGCGGCATACACCGAGGCCCAGGGCGGGCCGTTGGTGGCGCGGGCGGATCTGGTGGTGCGCCTGGCCTATGAAATCACCGAGCAGGGCAACGCCTACGCCGAGGACGTCCAGCGGGTTGCGGGCGTCTATTCGCCGCGCCTGGGCGAGGCGTCGCGCGTGTGCACACGGCTGGTGCAGTGGAAGGTGGTTCCTAAGTTGGCCGAAGCGTCAGCGCAGGCCGGTGTTTCTGGCGGCAACGCCGCCCCTTGGAGTTCTGTCAATAACTGTACGCCGGGGCTAAGGCGTCAATTATCGGTACTGCTCAAGCGTCGCGGTTTTGAGGGGAGTGAACACGAAATGATGATACTGGAACGGGGCAGCAGTCTGCTTATTCACGGCGATAGGCGGCTAATTCTGCGTAAAGGACGGTTGGAAGAAGTGGGCAGTCTGCCTGAGCATGAGCTTTGGCCGGGGTGGAATGGTTAGGCATTTAGCATGTTGCTAAAATAATAACGACACTGTATAAATAAACAGTATAATTCAATGAGAGGGATCTGAAATGCGTGATAGTTTCTTCCAATCTCTGGCTTTTGAACGTGTTGATTTGGTTGCCCGTTTAGTCGCGGGTGCGCCAGTCAGGCCTGGCGATCATGAGCTGGCGATTGCATGGATAGCGGAAATGACTACGGCAATGGTTGAAAGGCAGAAGGATGAAGAAAAACGCCCCCAGGATGGAGGCGTTGAGTCAGGCGGCGGAGGTAGCACTCTGCAATAAATCCAGCATCATCTGGCGTTGCTGAAGGTTCATGCCGTCAATGACGGTTTTCAGTAACTTGTCCCCGGTTTTGGCGCTGGGGCTAAGCGTGTGGGAAAAGGTCACGTTCATCACAAAAGTGTGGCCACATTCCACGTCAGTACAGGCGCAATACAGATCCGAAATCTGGCGATGTTTCCGGGCGGTTTTCTTGATGATGGCATTCGCGCCACATTCCGGGCATAAGACTTTCATCACGCGCATGTTTCTGGCTCCAAAAGTGGCAATCTTCCGGAATTTTAACGTTTTTCTGCTCATAACGCACCCGATTGTGATGTTTCAATGTCGAATTTCAAATGTAAATGCGCTGGCACATCACGATCGGTATTCACCGCGTCCATAATCATGCGCTGCAACGGGATCACCTCGTCCTGCCGGTAGGTTTCGCGGGCCTTCACCGGGTCGCCGAGGCCGGCCGCGTTGCTGGGAATGATGCCGGCCAGCCCGGCCGGATAGCGGTGTGCAGTTAACACATCCTGGGCGCTGATGTTCTTGATATTGGCAAACTCATCCTTGGCGCTGATGTCGCCGATCGGAATAAATTTAATCCCCTCTGGATCGCCTTTCGGGATGTTCACAAACAGCGTGCTGAAATTGCCGATCCCTTTGCTTTGCTCCAGGCATTGTATGATTTCTTCTTCTACTTCGGTGCTTAAGTTCGGGTCGTTGGTGTAGATGATGCCGCCCGTATGTGCGCCGTTGTGGTAGTACAGCCGGCGAAATATCGTCGCCTCGCTGTTGAGCAGGGCCGAGTGAATTCCGCCGATGTAATCGGGCAGGCCGTAAATCTGCTGCTGCGGATCGTACTGCTGCAAGAAGATAATATCCTGCGGCAGGTACACCAACGGCTCGCCTTTTTGCAGCACCACAAACGAGTTGTCCTTGCGGATGCGCAGATAGAGCGACGGCAGCGGCTCCAGGCCGATCACCTCGCCCCAGCCGTTGCGCACCTTGAGGATGGCCAGATCGCCAAAGGTCAGGTAATCGAACACGCCGGCTTTCAGCTTTTCATGGGTCAGGCCGCCGCCCTGGTAGTTGGCCGCCACCATATTGCGCCGCGCATAGAGCACGCCGCCATGCTGGCCGTTGAGGTTGACCAGTTGCGCCAGCGCCAGGCGGTCAATCGGTTGGCTGTAGTGGTCAAAGTCGTTGTCATACCAGATTTCCCGGTAATCGGTGCCGGTGGTGAGTACCGGCTCGGGCTTGCCGAGGTTGCCCAGGTTCATGATGCTCATTTTTCGGTTGCTGCCGGCGGCGCTGGCCTGGCGCGGTTCAGCGCGGCGGCGGTGTTTGTTCTTCTTCATGCGGCTTTTCTCGTTTTCCATGTTGATTTGCGGGCGTTCTCGTAGTTGAGCGGTTCATTGTCGGCGGCGTGGGACAGGGCAAAGAACACGTCAGCGTGCCCGGTCTCGGCGCTGCGATCGGCGGTGAACGTCATGCTGCCGCCCTTGGCGGTGGTGGTGCGACGGATGGCCAGGAAGCTGGCGGGGATTTCCTTCTGCTCGTTGTCCCATTCGATGCGCTGGTTTTCCACCAGGTCGACCATCTTGAGTACAAGCCGGTTTTTGGTTTCCACCCCGTAGCGAATAGCGACGGTCTGGCGCGGCGCGAATGCCTCCACCATCTCGAACACGCCGCTGCCGATCCCGGTGGTATCGATACCGATGTGCGTCATGTTGTAGCGCTTGAACAGCTTCTTGATCTGGCTGGCCTGGTGCTTCCAGTTCATGCCCTGCCAGTAGAAGGTGGCCAGCACGCGGAAGCGTTCGCCCTCGTAGAGCGGCGGCGCCAGGATAACGAAGGTCGAGGTATCCCCGGAACGGGCCGGGTCGAAGCCGCCCCACACCTCGCGGCTACCAAAGGGCCGCGCGGCTTCCGGATCGTGATCTTGCCAAACGGCAATGTCGACGCCGCAGCCTTCCAGGTCGCGGAACTTGAACACGCTGTCGCCGCTGTCGACGAACACGCACATAAACAGCATGTTGAACGTATCGCGCGGGTACTTGTTGCGCAGGCGGTCGATGCTGGCCAGGTTGAACCCGCCGGCGATCGCATCTTCCAGGGTAATGACATAACGCCATTGTTCATCCGGGCAAAGGCGCCCGCCGTCGCGCAGTTGGTCAAAGGTGGGGAAGTCCACCTTTTTGCGCTTGGCGTCGCCGCGCTTCCATTCTTCCCCCGTCCAAAACGGGTAAGCCTGGTGCGTCTTGCTGCTGGGCGTGGAAAAGTAGGTGGTGCGCCACCGGTCATGCGTGGCCATCGCGCTGGCTACTTCGTTCAAGCGGGTAAAGTTCTGTATCCAGAAATACTCGTCGATATAGAGGTGCCCGCTGTAAGACTGCGCGGTGTTGGAGTTGGTGGACAAAAAGCGCAGTTCGGCGCCGTTACTCAAGCGCATTGGGTTGCCGGTCAGCGTCACGCCAAAATACTGTTCGGCGATGTTGACGATATAGGAGCGGAACACCTCCGCCTGCGGGCGCGAGGCCGACAGGAAGATTTGCGGCTCGCCGGTCAGTACCGCGTTTTCAAACGCTTCAAAGGCAAAGTACCAGGTCGCGCCAATCTGGCGGCTTTTGAGGATGTTGCGGATCTGCTGGGTGATATTCAGGCGCAAGTGCTTCTGGTAGCCGAAAAGGTGTTCATCGGCGAAGGCGTCAAAGTCGTCCTTGGACAGTGACGAAATGTCATTTTTACGATACTTGCGTTTTTTCTTGCCACCCTCGCGTTCGTCGCCGGCGCCGGTGTAGTCGTCGCCGCCTTCACTGGCTCCCTGGCTGCTGAGCGCCGCCATTTTTTCCGCGTGTTTCGCCTGCTGGATGCGCAGTTTGCAGTGGTGCGCGATCAGGCTGTCGAGTTCTTTAAGCTCGATGTCCGTTTTATTGTCGCGGTGAGTCAGCACCTGAATGCGGCGGTTGATCACTTCCTCAATGCTTTCATGGCTGAGCAAGTCGGCCCATTGCCATTTATCCGCCCAATAATAAACGATCCGCGCATTCGGCAGATTTAATTCGCTGGCGATTTCCTTGGGCGTCCAGTGTTTCAAATACAGTGAACGCGCTACGCCGATAAGTTCTTGTGAGTATTTAGCCATGCGGCAATTATGCGGGCTTTATTTTTTGTTGACGCTGGATTTAAATCGGCTGGTATCGGTTAAGGGGGCTTATCCGAAAGTGTCAGAAATTAACGGGGTGCGCGGTTTTTATTGCGGGGTAATAATCAGGTTATCGATATAACCGGATAAGAAAAGAGCGTGCAGTGTCCCAATTAATGACCGATTGGATTTGTATTTGCGCGGAAGGCGAAACCGGCGACAAACGTTTTGTTGAGCGTCAATGGTTAATCGATGCCGCCGAGCTATACGATCCGAAATTAAAAACCGCCATGATCTGGCCTGAACATAGCCGCGAAACCGAATACGGGAATTGTGGCGAAGTGCTGGCCCTGAAATGTGAAGAAGGCGAAGACGGCATTATGCGGCTGTTCGCTCGCCTGCGGCCCAATATCGGGCTGATGCGAGCCAATGCAGCGGGGCAATTGGTGTTCTGCTCGGCCGAGTTTACCCCCGATGGCAATTTCCGGGGTACGGGCAAATCGTATCTGGAAGGGCTGGCCGTCACCGACGAGCCGGCGAGTGTCTACACCGAACGGCTGCACTTTAGCCAGACCCGCAAGCAGGGTTTGATTTATGCGGCCACTCAACCCTTGAACCTGATAGGTAACAATATGGCTAAGGACAAAAAAAACAGCTGGCGTAAATTCTTCTCGCTGGAGGATGAATTACCGGAAGAGACCACCGGCGAGCCGGATAAATTACAGGCGTTGGCGGAAGCTGTCGCCGCACTGGAAAATCGCGTTGCAGCGCTGGAAGGCAAAACCGAAGAAACCGCCGCGACGGTTGAAGAAGTCCAGGAAGATGTGGAAACCGTGAAGGAAGTGGTGGACACCCAGGAATTCAAACTGCTGCGCGACAATATCGGCGGCATCGTGAAGAATTTCAGCAAACTGGACGATCGCATTACCAAGTTGCCAAACAAAAATCCAAAGGGCGACGCGCGTAAGCCGTTCAAGTTCCTTTAATCGACCATCCGCTTTTATTTCATCCTGTGGATGAGGGGAAACTATGCAATTAAATCAACGTGCGCGTGAGATGCTGGATAAATACAGCGCCGGCCTTGCGCAAGAATACGGCCAGTCGCGTGCTGACCGCTATTTTTCTCTGACCGACCCGAAAGAAACCCAACTGCGTGCGGCGCTGCTGGAGTCCGTGGACTTCCTGTCCATGATCACCTGCGCCGATGTTGACCAGTTGCAGGGCCAGGTGGTCAACGTGGGTAATCCGGGCATCTTTACCGGGCGTAAAGAGGGTGGCCGTTTTATCCGCAATACCGGCGTCGACGGGCTTGAGTACAAGCTGGTTGAAACCGACTCCGGCGCGGCCCTGAAATGGGCGTTGCTGTCGGTGTGGGCGAACGCCGGCGATGAAAACGAATTCTTCCAGCGTATGCAAGAATTCACCAACCAGTCCTTTGCGCTGGATATGCTGCGCATCGGCTTCAACGGCACCAACGTGGCCAAGTCTACCGATCCGGATAAGAACCCGAACGGCGAAGACGTGAACATCGGTTGGCACCAGTTTGTCCGCAACTACGACAAAAACCAAATCATCGATACGCCGATCACGCTGGATGAAAAGGGCGATTACAAATCACTGGACGCGATGGCGTCAGACCTTATCAACAGCAAAATTCCGCAGCAATTCCGCAACGATCCGCGCCTGGTGGTGCTGGTTGGCGCCGACCTGGTCGCGGCGGAGCAATACCGCCTGTATCAGGCTGCCGATCGCCCAACCGAGAAAATCGCCGCGCAGATGCTGGGCACCTCCATTGCCGGCCGTCCGGCCATCGTGCCGCCGTTCATGCCGGGCAAACGCATGATCGTGACGCCGCTGAGCAACCTGCATTGCTACACCCAGCGCAACACCCGCCAGCGCAAGGCGGAGTTCGTGGAAGACCGCAAACAGTACGAGAACAAATACCTGCGCAACGAAGGTTACGCGGTGGAGTACCCGGAACTGTACGCGGCCTTTGATGAAAGCGCCGTCACCATCGGCAAGGTGAAAGAGCCAAGCGAGCCGGTGGCGAAGGAGTAACACGGCATGGCCCTGTCACCCGCCCAGCGCCACAGCGCCATGATCCAGGCGCAGCGCAAACTGGATAACCAGCAGGCGATTGCCGGCTGGGACAGCCTGCACATTCAGGTGCGGGCAATGGAAAGCGACATTGCGCGGCTGCGCAACCTGCCGACCATTGCCGATCGCATCCTGATGAAACGCGACGTGTTGCTGCCGCGCTGGCAGCCCACGGTGGAGGCTTATCTTGCGGCGGGTGACGTTCACGCCAATCCGATTTTTGCCTGGTGCGTGATCTGGTTGTTCGACGTAGGCGATTTTGATTTGGGGCTGGATTGGGTGGACATCGCGATCGCCCAGCGTCAACAGACGCCCGACCGGATGCGGCGCAGTTTTGCCGCCTTTGCGGCGGACACCGTGCTGGCCTGGGCGGAAGAAGAAGCCGCCCAGGGCAACAGCGTGGAGCCGTACTTTTCCCGCACCTTCGAGAACGTGCGGGACAACTGGCGGCTGCATGAGGAAATCAGCGCCAAGTGGTTCAAGTTTGCCGGGTTGATGCTGCTGCGTGATGACAACGGCGAACCCCGCGCCACGGCGGTGGACGATGTGGCCACGCTGGAGCAGGCCGACAATCTGCTGATGCAGGCGCACGCGTTCGATCCGGTTGGGGCCAAGGTCAAAACGCACCGGCAGCGTATCGCCGCCCGGTTGCGTGCCCTGGCGAAAGAGTAAAACGACTACCGCAAGCCAAAGCGGGCGCGGTGGAGGCAAGGCACTTCGGTGCGATGTGCTATGGAAACCGGTCTGCCCGCTTTTTTTCGGAGTGAAACGATGTTTAGCGGTGAACCCATTGATTACCAGAATGAAGTGCTGACCAATGACGGATTTTGGCCGGATCTGAACCTGGCCGACTTCCAGCAGCGGCGCAACATTCCCAGCGACATCGACGCGGGCACGTTGTCGGCGGCCCTGGTGGCGACGGTGGCGGAAATCAATCTTGATCTGGCGAAGCTGGCCACCCAGCTAAAAGGCCAGGGGTATCAGGTGGCCGCAGCGGTGCCGGGGCCAAATATCGACGGTAAAACCGCGCTGATCGCCCAATACGAGAAAGCCGTGTTTGCCAGGGCCAAGGCCGATCTGCTGGGCGAGTATTCGACGCAGTTTAGCCGGGCGCCCAACGCCGGGCAGGAAAACCCGGAAACCCGCAGCCGCTTGCTGGCCGAGGCCGCTTTTGTGCTGCGCAACATGAAGGGGGTGCGCCGATCGTCGGCGCGGCTGGTATGAGCAAACTCGACTCATTGACGCAATTTATCAAGGCGAATTTGCCGGCGCGGATCGCCAACCTGGAGTTTACCAGCGACATGGACGGGCTGCGGTTTATTCCGGCGCAGCGCGAGCTGGGGTTAGACCAGTATCAGCTGGCGGTGATGCAGTTCGAGGTGGTGTTGTCCTGGGGGCGTTTCCCCTTCCGCCTGTTTGATCCGCGTAATCTGTGCGCCCTGCTGATGTCCTGGCTGATAGAGCACACCGACGAGGGGCTGGCAGAGCAGGGCTTTGATCTGGAAATGCCAGAGATAGTGATCCTGGCGGATACGCAAACGGCCGTTGTCGAGGTGACGCTGACGCTGTATGAAGCGCTGACGGTGGTCAGGGATGCGGAAGGCATGATCCCCTTCGATGGTGAGCGCTGGCGACTGGCCGATCCGCAAATCTGGTGGGCGCTTGAAGGGACGGTATACGGCGCCGATGCGACCGGGGCGCCGATCGGTAAAACGTCATGATCATCAATGGCGAACTGAGTAAAAAACAGCTGCGAGAGTTGCGCGGCGAGCTGGCCAGGCTGGAGCTGGGCCAGAAGAAGAAACAGCGCTTTTTGTGGCGCATGGCCAAGTACGGCGTGATCCAGACGGCAAAGCAGCACGTCAAAAAGCAGCAGACCCCGGACGGGGAAGCCTGGGCGGCAAGGAAAACGCGACGGCGCGGCAAGATGCTGCGCAACCTGCCCAATTTGCTGCACATCCGCGACCTGCCGGACATCGAGGCGGTGCGGGTTTACCTCCAGGGCGGCGGATATCGCAACGGTGAAAATCCGGTGCCGGCCGGGGTGGTCGGCGCGGCCCAGCAGGAAGGGATGCGCACGCAAAACCGCCGCCAACGGACGGGCAAGCGGCACAACGACCCCAACCGCAAGGCGACATTGCGCCAGGCCAAAAAGCTGCGGCAATTGGGTTACCGCATCAAGCGGGGGGCGCGGTGGCGGCGGCCACCGTTGAAAGAAATTGCCGGGGTGATGTCGTTCGCCCAGGCGGGGTTGCTTATCAGAAAACTGAGCGGGAAAGCGGCGAAATCCGTTTGGACGGTAGAACTTCCCGCCCGTCCGTTCCTGGGCATGAGCGACGAAGAATTTAACAAGGCGTTGGCACGTCAACTACAGGCGATCGGGTTCGGCTGGGATGTCAAGGCGCAGGATATGAAGGGGAAATTATGAGTTGGCCAGAGATTCAGGTTAACCAGGTTAACCGGTTGCAAGGTGAAACCAAAGACATTGAGCGGGTGTTGCTGTTCGTCGGCAGCGGTAAGACCAATGTCGGCAAAACGCTGGCGGTCAACACGCAAAGCGATCTGGATGCGCTGCTTGGCATGGGCGATTCGGTGCTGAAAAGCAACGTGAAGGCGGCGATGCTCAATGCCGGGCAAAACTGGTTCGGCTATGTGCATGTGCTGGCTGAACCGGATGCGCCGGCAACCTGGGCGGCGGCGGTACGCAGTGCGCAGCAGGTGGCGAGCGTGGAAGGAGTGGTGTGCCTGGTGCCGGCAACGGCGGAAATCATCAAGACGGCCGCCAGTCTGCGGGCGGAGTTCATCGCCAAATTTGGCCGGTGGCAGTGGTTTATTTTGTCTGCCGAGGGCGTACAGAAGGGCGAAACCTGGGCGGACTACCTGGGACGGGTGAAAGACCTGCAAAAAGGGGTGGCGGAGCCAGGCATTCAGCTGACGCCGCGCCTGTGGGGCAACGAGCCGGGCGTGCTGGCGGGGCGTCTGTGCAGTCGCAAGGTCACCATCGCCGACAGTCCGGCCCGCGTGGCCACCGGGGCGCTGGTCGAAATGGGCAGCACGGCCCTGCCGGTGGATGGCACCGGGGTGCAGTTGGAGCTGGCCACGCTCCAGGCGCTGGAGGCACTGCGTTTCAGCGTGCCGATGTGGTATCCCGACTATGACGGCATGTATTGGTCGGACGGCCGCACGCTGGATGTGGAGGGCGGCGACTATCAGGCCGTTGAGAGCCTGCGCGTGGTCGACAAGGTGGCGCGGCGCGTGCGCCTCCAGGCGATTGCCAAGATTGCCGATCGGTCGCTGAACAGCACGCCGGGGAGCATTGCCGCGCACCAGGCGTACTTTGCCCGCGTGCTGCGTGAAATGTCGCGCAGCACCCAAATTAATGGGGTGACGTTCCCCGGTGAAGTGAAGTCCCCACAGGATGGCGACGTCAAAATCACCTGGCGCACGTCCACCAAGGTAGAAATTTATCTGGTGATCCGTACCTACGAATGCCCGAAAGGCATCACGGTGAGCCTGATGCTGGATAACTCGCTGGAGGCAACAGCATGACAAAGCGTATTTCGGGCCAGTCGGTCGACTTCAACATGGACGGCGCACTGATCCACGCTGAAAAGGTCAGTTTGAGCATTACCGACAACACCGCCGCCGCCCAAACCCAGGGCGTGCCGGACGGGTGGGTAAGCGGCGACGTGGCGGCCGAGGGCGAAATCGAACTGAGCACCAAGGCATTCGCCCAGGTGAAAGCCAGGGCGCAGGCCGCCGGCAGCTGGCGCGGCATCCCGCCTATCGATCTGATGTGGTATGCCAAGGCCGGCAATGAAGAACTGAAGGTTGAGGCGTTCGGTTGCAAGCTGATTGTGAGCGACATTCTGGACGTTGATCCGAAGGGCGGCAGCATCATGACCCACAAAATCAAGTTCGTCGTGACCGATCCCGATTTTGTGCGCCTGGGGGGCATTCCTTACCTGGAGTCGGACGTTACGCAGAACCTGATCGGGTAAGGGTAGGCAATGCAGGAGCATGAGAAAAATATTGTCTGGCTGTTGGTGCTGGGGGCGATTATCGCCGTGGGCCAGGTGCTGAGCAGCCAGGAGCCGATCACCCTGCGGTTGTTCATTGGCCGCATCGTGCTGGGTTCGGCCACCTCGATGGCGGCGGGGGCCGCGCTTATCTGGGTGCCGGGATTGTCGCCGCTCGCGATCGTCGGGCTGGGGGCGGCGCTGGGGATTGCCGGCCACCAGGCGGTGGAACTGTGGTTGCGGCGTAAAGGCAGCAGCCTGCTGAAAGGGAAGGGAAAACATGACACTGAGTGAAAAACAGCAGCTTTTTACCGTGATGATCGCCCAGCTGATCTATTGGGCGGACGAGCGGGGCTATCGGCTGACCTTCGGCGAGGCCTACCGCACGCCGGAACAGGCCGCCCGCAATGCCAAAACCGGCGCGGGCATTGCCAACAGTCTGCACACCCAGCGGCTGGCGGTGGATTTTAATCTGTTCATCAACGGCCAATACCAGACGCAGACCGAGGCCTATTTACCGCTCGGCGAGTTTTGGGAGTCCATCGGCGGCAGTTGGGGCGGGCGCTTCAAGAGTCGCCCTGATGGCAACCACTTTAGCCTGGAACACAACGGGGTGCGCTGATGAACAGGGCGGCATGGTGGGGGCTGGCGGTGTTAGTGGCGGCGTTTGCGCTGGGATGGCAGGCCAACGGTTGGCACCGGGACAGTGTGCAGTTGGCCATTGAGCGGGCGGCGTCGCAGGCCGGTGAGCAGTCCCGGCAGGCCGCGCAGGCGGTGGCCAGCGCCTCGGCCCGCCAGTTGGAGGAAAAGTTGGATGCAATACGAAACGCGCCACCCAAAGAGATCCGCACCGAAGTGGTTAAGCCGGTTTTTACCCGCGTGTGTCTGTCTGATGACTTTATCAGGATGTACAACGACGCCGCCGACCGTGCCGAACGTGCCCTTTCAGGAAAATCTGCGGGTGAAGTGCCCGGAAACGCTACCGCGCCTTAATGGCGTGACGGGCAAGGATATTAGCGACGCGCTGCTGTGGTATTTCGATAATTACCCGGCGTGCGCCGCCAGACATAATCAATTAGTTGACGAAATAAACCAGCGAGAGGAATTAATACCATGAGTAAAGACGCAGCCGTAAATAAAATCACCCTGACCATTCAGCGCATGGATGTGACCTTTGAGCCAAACACCACCGCGTATAACAGCCTGATTAACGACATGACGATGGACAATAAGGTGGCGCCGCACGATACCTATTTGCGCCGCATTGTTTCCAATGACAGCAAAGCAGTGCTGGATGAATTGTTGAAGCTGCCGGGCGCCGCGCTCCAGATTGCCGAAGCGGTCAATGCGAAATATGCGCCCAAGCTGGAAATTGAAGTAAAAAACTGACCAACCGGCTGCGGGCCATTGACGGTAATTTCATTGAACAGGCGTTAACGCTGCGTCGGCATTATTTGCCGAATGAGAATGATTCTACCGAAAATCTGGCCCGCGCCATTTGGCTGGATAACCGGTATTGGGAAAATAACGCCATTTCCGTGGCAAACGGCATTTCTTTGGCATTTAAAGGCGAATAATGAAACAGCTAGATTTTACCCTTAGCCTGATCGACAAGCTGACGCGGCCATTAAAACAGGCGCAGGCGTCGGTGACCGGCTTCGCGGAAAAATCACAGGCGGCCTTTGGCAAGATTGCCGTCGGCGGTGCGGCCCTGGTGGGCGTCGGCTTGTCAATCAAGGGGGCACTCGGCCCGGCCATTGAAATGACCGACGCGCTCAACTCGGCCGCCACCAAGGGAATCGACGATAAAACCCTGCAAAAAGTGGCCGGCGATGCGCTGGCGTTCAGTGCCCGGTACGGCAAATCCGCCACCGAGTTTATCGGCTCCACTGAGGCTATTCGCAGCCAGGTGGCGCGGCTGAGCAATGACGAGCTGCCGGCCTTCGCGGTGGCGACCAACACCCTGGCCGCCGCCGTCAAGGGCAGTGCCGCCGAGGCGGCGGAGTACATGGGCAGCATGTACAACAAATTCGACAGCTACGCCGAGAAAATCGGGCGGGTGGAGTTTGCCGAGCAGGTGGCCGGCAAAACGGCCTACATGGCGCAGGCGTTCGGCACCAGTATGCAGACGATCTCCGATCTGATGGAAGGTGCCAAGGGCGTCGGCTCCAACTACGGCGTGGGGCTGGATGAACAGTTTGCGGTGCTGGGACAGCTGGAGAAGACGTTGGGCACCGAGGCCAGCGGCAGCTATGAATCCTTTTACAAGGTGGCGCAGCAGGGGGCCAAACAGCTGGGCCTGAGCTTTGTGAATGCGTCCGGGCAAATGCTGACCATGCCGCAAATGCTGGAGAAGCTACAGGCCAAATATGGCGCCAGCATTGAGGGCAATCTCAAGGCGCAGGCCGAGCTGGATAAAGCCTTTGGCGATGGCGCGAACGTTATCAAACAGCTGTACGGCAACGTTGACATCTTGAATCGCCATATCAACACCCTCGGCAGCAGCGACGGCATGAAGCGGGCCACGGAAATGGCGCACAAGATGGCCAATCCGTGGGAACGGCTGACGGCGATCTGGTATTCCATCCGCGCGGCGATGGGTTTAACCCTGCTGCCGGTTCTGTACCCGCTGATTAACAAGATGGCGGATGCCGGCCAAACGCTGGTTCGCTGGTTGAAGCTGTTCCCCAATCTGGCCCGCGCCATTGGCCTGGCCGTGATCGCCTTTATGAGCCTGGCGGCTGCCGGCGCCATTGCCAACATTGCGATCGGCGTTCATGCCTTCCTGATGTTGGGTCTTAAGAACCTGCTGGGGCCGGTGGCCAAATTGCTGGGGCTAAACCGCCTGGCCATGCTGGCCGGCGGCGCCGCGACAACCGTTTTTAATCGGGGACTGAAAGGCGTGCGGGCCGCCCTGTTGGCGACCAGTATTGCCGCGCGTACCGGGGCCGCCTCGTTCCTGCTGATGGCCTGGCCGATAGCGTTGGTGGTTGCAGCGATCGGCGCGGCAGTGGCGGCGGTTTACATCTTCTGGCAGCCAATCAAGGTGTTTGTGAAAGGGTTTATCAGCGGGTTTAAACAGGCGGCCGGCACGCTGGCGCCGTTCGCCGGGCTGTTCAGTCCGATTTCGCGGGCGATTGGCGCCGTGTGGAGCGCGGTCAAAACCTTGTTCGGGTGGTTCATGAATCTGTTGGCCCCGGTGCAGTGGACGGCCGGCGAACTCCAGGGCGTGACCAGTGCCGGCGAAGCCTGCGGGCAGATTGTGGCGGGTGCGCTCGGGTTGCTGTTGGCTCCGCTCGAGCTGGTGATCAACATGGTCGGTCACCTGTTCGATGCGATTGGCATTGTTTACCAGGGCTGGCTGGATGTTATCGCCGCCTTTGATCCGGCGCGGCCTGTCGAGTCGTTCAAGAAAATCGGCCAGGTGGTGAGCAACGTGTTTTCCAACCTGTGGAAGGTGCTCAAGGCCTCGTTTGCCGACACCTACAATTGGATCGTGGACAAGCTGAATATGCTGCCGGGCATCGATATTGATGCCATGACGGTAGATGTGGTGCCTGCCGTGGCTGATGTGCCGGCCTTGCCGGGGGCTGCGGCGGCGGTGTCGGGTGAAGTCCTGCCGGCGCCCTCCGCATTACCGGTGGGGCAGTCGCTGCCGACAGCGGCCGCGTCAGTTGCCGGGGCGGTGCAGAGAACGCCGGCGCCCGTTGCACTTGCCATTCCACAGCCGCCGGCGCCGCAGGTTAAAGCGATGGCGGCCGTACAGCCCGACAAGACCAAACCGGCAGCGCTCACCGGTAATACGCTTATCACCGGCGGCAAGCTAAAAGGGATTGGGCCGGGCGGATTAAGCAAGGACATCACCAATAACACGCGCACCGTCACCGATAACAGTAAGCAAATACGCATTGAAAATATCAACGTCAAGCAAGGCATGACGCCAGAGCAATTAATGGAATGGCAGGAATTAAACTGATGCGCGATCCCTTATATATCGACCTGCTGATTGAAAACGGCAATTTTACGTTAAATCCCGGTAATGAACCGGTGTTATGCAATAACCGGGTGAGCATTGGTCAAGACTGCGTACACGCCATTATTGAAAGTGGGTTAATTACCCAGCTTGTGGCCGAAAGAAGTCCGACACTTCGCGCGGATGTGCTGATGCAGATTATTTTATTGGTCGAGGATGATGAACGCATCATTCCCGGCACCGTTGTGGTGCATGAGGAAACAAAATCCCGGCTTTGGGTGACCGCAGAAACCTATGATTTCGGCAAAGTGGAGGCCAGCGTTAATTATGGCGACGAAACCGCAAATTGATTATGAGCAGGCGCTTACCGAAAGCGGTATGCCGCTGACCGAAGAAGACGTAAACCAGAAATTTAATGCCCTGGTCACCCATGAAGGCTTAATAACCAACACCTCCAGAATGTCGCCGTTCTGGCGGTTAATTCAGGTCATTGTGACCACACCCGTGATGTGGCTCAAGGCGGTGCTGGTCACGGTGGTGATGCGCAACATGTATCTGGCCACCGCCGCCGGCAGCTTTCTGGACGTGTTCGCCTGGGGCGTGAACGTCAAGCGCAAGCCGGCAACGGCGGCGGCGGGCATGGTGCGTTTTTTCAAGGACAACGCGCAGGCATCGGTGACCGTGCCGGCGGGAACCGTCATACAAACCGAGCGTATCAACGGTAACGTTTACAGCCTGGCCGCGGCGCAGGAAACCACGCTGCCGGCCGGCAACGCCTCCGGGCTTATCGCGGTGACCGCCACCGAACCGGGCGGGGCGCACAATCTGGCGCCGGGCTATTTCCGTATCCTGCCGCAGGCCGTGCCGGGGATCGTGCGTGTTGAAAACGAGGACGGTTGGTTAACCACGCCGGGCGCCGATCGGGAGTCGGACGACGATTTGCGCGACCGCTGCCGCAACCAGTACAACCTGGCCGGCAACTATCACACGGATGCGGTGTATCGCAGCATGATTGCGAGCGTCGCCGGCCTGAGTATCGATCGCATTTTCTTCAAACATGACGCCCCGCGCGGGCCGGGCACCGCCAATGCCTATTTGCTGCTGGATTCGGGCGTGGTTTCACAGCCCTTTATCAGCGCGGTTAACGACTACATCAACGGGCAGGGCCACCACGGCCACGGCGATGATATGCAGTGCTTTGCGCTGCCGGAAACCCAGCACGCACTGGTGGTGACGCTGTTCGTCGAGAATAAGGCCAACTTTACCGCCGACGAGCTATTGCTGCTGGTGCGCAATTGCGAAGCCCTGATCCGCTGCGCCTTTCGCCAAAATGCGGAGTATGACGTTAAGAAGACCTGGCCGTATGCGCGATTTTCATTTTCCAACCTGGGCCGGGAGCTGCACCGCGCGTTCCCGGTGCTGGAGTCGATCACCTTTTCCCTGGGCGACATTGTGAGCGAGCTGAACGTGCCGCGCCTGTCGTCGCTGAAAGTGGGGGTAAGCAATGCCTGAATTCGATAAGCAACTGGACGGCCTGCGCCTGCCGTCATGGATGAACCGAGGCGAACCGGCCAAGTTGCTGCGGGCGGCCCGCGCGTTCTGGCGCTGGGTGCATGGCTGGCTGGTGTGGCCGCTGCGTCAATTGGATGCCGCCACCTGCACCGTGGCGCTGCTGCACATTTTGGCCTATCAGCGTGATATTGCCCGCTTCGACGGCGAGCCGCTGGATCTGTTTCGCAAGCGGGTGATGTATGCGTTTATCAACGCCCGCGATGCCGGTTCCGTGGCGGGCTTTGTCGCCATTTTCGAACGGCTGGGCGTGGGCTATGTGGAGATCCTGGAGCGCCAGCCGGGCATTGATTGGGACGTGATCAGCGTGCGCGTCACCGATGGCCAGGTGGCCGGCAACCCCGATTTGCTGATGCAGATCATCCGGCAGTACGGGCGCACCTGCCGCCGCTATCGATTTGAAGTTATCAACAATTCCTCCTTGCAGCTGCGCGTCGGCTGGGTCGGGGGTGAATACGTGTGCTACAGCGCGACGCTTGCCGGCACCCAACAACCGAGCAGCGCCAGCGTGTCGCGTGCGTCTTTAAAGGGGTAAGAAGTATGTCACAAACTGCGATCACCTTTGCTTTCGAGCAATGGAAAGCCAAAGAGGCCATAGGCGGCACGCGCGTGGTGCTGGATGAATTTGTGTTCGCCAACGTGCCCGGTCTCGATCCGAACAAGCCCATCGACCGCAAGGAAGGGATGCCGGCGGCGGGGCATATCGTGCATCGCCAGGCCGTCAACAAAACCGGCGTCGTGAACAGCAACACCGTGGTGTACTCGGTGACGCTCGGCACCGAGATCGGCGACTTTGATTTTAACTGGATCGGCCTGGTCAATAAGGCCAGTGGTACAGTGGCGATGGTTATCCATGCCCCGACGCAGCGCAAGGTGGCGAACCGTGCCGGTCAGCAGGGCAACGCGATCACGCGCTCTTTCCTGATGGAATATGACGGCGCCGCCAAAGAAACCGGCATCACCACGCCGGCCGAGACCTGGCAGATTGATTTTACCGCGCGGCTCGGCGGTATTGATGACATGCAGCGGCTTATCAATCGTGACCACTACGGCGCCGGCGCGTTCTTCGGCAACGGCTTTTTGGTCGTGAAGAACGGGGCGCAGTATGTGGTGAATGCCGGCACCGGTTACGTGGGCGGGCTGCGTGCGGTACTGGCGACAAATCAAACCATCACCGTGGGCGCCAATCCGGTCAAGGTGTGGGTGGATGCGAGCTACCAGGGCAACGTGGTGAGCCAATGGTCAGCCGTGGTGAAACTGACCGTTGCCGCGACGGCAGCCGATTACACCGACGCGGCCGGGTTCCGGCATTATGTGTTTGCGGTGGCCAGTATTGATACTGCGGGCAACATCACCGACTTGCGGCCAAAAGGGTCATTGTCAGACCAGACCGGCAACGAGGCGTTTTTGCGCAAAGACAAAAATCTGTCCGACCTGAACAATCCGGCGGAAGCACGCGGTAGCCTGGGCCTGGGAACCGCAGCGACGCGTAATGTCGGGACGGGCAGCGGCAACCTGATGGCTGTTGGCGCATATGGCCTTGGGGGCACGGGCATTCTGATCGCAGATGCTAATACGAGTGACAAAAACGGCTTCTATTCGCTGCGTGCGGGGGCGCATACGAATAGCCCAAACGTCAATGCATCCTGGGAAATGTTGTGCATCAAATATGATGCGGGATCGACCAAACAGCTGTTTTGGCAGGCGGGCGCGGCAACCACGCGTACCTATGTGCGTTATCGTACTTCCCCTGGGGGGCAATGGGGGCCGTTCCAGTATTATTACAGCACAGAGAATAAGCCGACAGCGGCGGATGTGGGGGCGTTGACAGATACTCAGGCCGCGCAAAAGTATGCACTGCGATCTTATAAGGTCAATGGCAAACCGTTAACCGGCGATGTCAACCTGTTGGCCGGTGATGTCAATGCCTGGAATAAAACAGAGGCCGATACGCGCTTTGTGAAGCGGGCAGGTGACACCATGAGCGGAGCGTTGGCATTACCGCGCGTAGTCTTTCCTGATACGCCGACGGCGCATGCTGATAAAGATATGGATCGCGCCAATGGTTTTACGGTTGAGTCAATCAATGGTGATAACAAGGCGGGGTATCCGTTGCCTACGGGCTTGGGTGTTGTATTCACGGGTAAATTGAATGAATACCGCAATGTACAATTCGCTGTGGGTTCAGGGGATCGGGCGTTCTATCTGCGATCGATGAGAAAGGATAACGCCGGGTCAACCCAATGGGCCAGGGTGTATACCACAGACTATAAACCCGCTGCGGCTGATGTCGGTGCCTACAGTCAAGGTGAGGCGGATGATAAATTCCTGGCCAAAGCCGGCGGCAAGGTTAGCGGTGAAATTCAGTCTACCGCGCAGAACAACTACCGCTTAATCACCGGTGATTATGGCGCATTCTGGCGTAATGACGGCAATAATATGTATCTGCTGTTCACTAATGCCAAAGATCAATATGGCAACTGGAATAACCTGCGCCCCTTC
The DNA here is from genome assembly GCF_039540155.1 of Gibbsiella greigii. NCBI lineage: Bacteria > Pseudomonadati > Pseudomonadota > Gammaproteobacteria > Enterobacterales > Yersiniaceae > Gibbsiella > Gibbsiella greigii. The sequence continues at coordinate 58,367 of NZ_BAABEM010000011.1, read as the reverse complement.
TATGCCAATTTTAAAACTGGTGATGTCACCTTTGGCCATCATGCTGCCATTTCGGGGGACGTGAAGATCGGTCGCAGTATTAATATCAGTGGCGAAGACTTTATCAGGAAGAGTGGCACAACCCGTTATAGCGACAGTGGGGGCGAAAGTCGGCAGACCAATGGATTACGCATTCAGGGGGCCGGGGATCTGTATGCAGATCTGTACCACCACGAACAGGTGGGAAAATACCACGAACTTATCATTCACGTTGCCAATGGCGGCGGTGACGGCTGGTTTAACTTTCGCCCTGATGGCTCGCTGCAATTAAACGGCCCGGCAGTGGGTTTAGGCGTCGGTGCGGCCAAAATGGCGAGCGACGGTAATATCTTTGGTTCCCGCTGGGGTAATAAATGGTTGTGGGATGCCATTATTGAACAGGTTAACGGTCGGGTAGATTGGAACACCTTTAACAACCGCACGCATGAGGGCAACGGGTGGTGGAAGGATGAGTGCACCGGCATTCTGCTGCAATATGGCCGCACGGTAACGTATGGCATTAATGAAAATGCCAATTTGTGGCAGGGCTTTAATATTCCGTTTCAGCAATGGGTTGGCCCGATACTGTTAACCCCTTATTGGCCTGGCCGTGATGCCTGGGATCGCGCTTACGATTATGGCGTGCAATTGGGTTCCAACAATAACAGCGGTTTTAACTGGAATAAGCAGGCTTACAGCGAGGATATTCGCCGGGATTGGGATTGCGGCATGACCTGGTTTGCTATAGGGAAATAATCATGAAATATCTTTTTTGCGCAAAAAATGTCTCCTTTTATCCTTTGGTGTTGAAGGACAGCTACGTTAAATCCGGCGCCTGGCCAGAAGAGGGGATCGAGGTCGACGAGACTATTTTCAACACGTTTACCGGCCAGCCCCCGATAGGCAAGCAACGCGGCGCGGACAGTACAGGCTATCCGGCGTGGGTGGATATTCCCCCGGCGGCGCCTCTAACCAGAGAACAACAAATCAAAGCGGATGAACGGCAAAAAACGCTGCTGTTAGAAAAAGCCAGCAAGGCGATAGCCCCATTGCAGGATGCCAGTGATTTGGGGATGGCCACCGAGGCAGAACGCGCTGCATTATTGGTATGGAAAAAATACCGCATTGCGGTAAATCGGATTGAGCCGGCGAAAAACGCCGTAATTACATGGCCGGAGGTGCCGGGTGTGGCGTAAGGCAACGTTACAGATGCCCGGTGATATGCAGGCGTTAACCTGTTCGATGGTGCCGGCACACCCCTGGGTGCATGGGGTTGGGCGCGCGGAGGTATCGGGCAATTATCTGAGTCCGCAGAACGCGGTGAATTACCTGGCCGAGCGGCTTGGTAGTGGCAGTGAGGATATCACCGTTACCGTGCTGTTGGTCTGTGCAACGTCCTACGCAGAGTTTATGCCCTTGCTGGCAAGCGTAGCGGAGGTGATGCCGCTGCCGGTGCTGGGGCAGGTCAAGCGGATGGCTCAGACGGTAGCCACGCAAGCGGTGGAAAAAATGCAGATCCCCGGCAAGTTTGGCGGTGGCCTGCCGGCGGCGGTGCCGTTGTCGACGCCTGCCCAGCGTTTGGCGCTGAACGCGCAACGCATTGCCGAGGCCAGGGCCGGTGCTGCCGTTAGTGCCAGTGCAACGGGGCTGCAATCTGCCCTGGCCGGGTTTATGCAGGTGCGGCAGTCTGCGCTTGATGGGATCAGCCAAGCCATGATGGCCTTGCAGGGAAAAACGGCACCGGCATGGGTGTTTACCGGTCAGGGGAGCGCGGCAAGCCTGGCCGGCGAGATGCAAAAAAACGTACCGCAGCAGGACGCGGTGTTTACGCTGGGGATGCTGTTTGCGGGCAAAGACCTGTCTACGCTGGAGGCGATGATCCATGACGATAGTCACGTTGGCGCTCAACGGTGAAGCCATTGCGCTGAAAGGTTTGATGGTTACCCCGATGATGCAGTTCCAGGACAAAGACCAATCTGGCCAAACGTCCAGCACCGCCAATGCGGAACAGGGGATTAAACCCAAGGAGCTACGCATTTCGGGCATGATCCCCTTTAGTGAAGCCGAGGTGTTAACTCGCCTGTTTGCGCTGGCGGAGGCAACGGAAGGCGGCAAGTTGAAACGTTACCGCGTGGCCAATCTTACCGCCCAGGCGATCAATTTCCGGTTGGCCACGTTCACCGGTTCAATCGACGCCCCCAAACAGGACGGTAAGCAGGCGTGGTTGGTAACGTTTACCTTGCGCGAGCACCTGAGCGTGCCGGAGAAAAAAGACGCCAGGGAGGGGAGCAAGACCACGGCCAGGAAACAGACGCCGGGCGGCAATGGTGTGGTGAAAGGTGCGAAGGCTGCCGAAGACGAGCAACAATTGAGCTGGTTCGAACGCAAGGTATTGAAGCCGGCGGATGCGCTGGCCGCCAAGGTGGTAGGCAACGATGAAAACAGTTAAACGGCTGATGCTGTCCGGCGATACCGTCCCTTTGGTGGAGGTTAATCTGGTGCTGGAGCTGAACGCCTGCGGGCGCGGCTTTATCACCGCGCAAACCGGGCAGGACTACACCGGCAAGCTGGTGCGGCTGGATGCCGGCTATACCGACAACATTCTGCGCTGGTTTACTGGCTACGTTGAGCGCTCCCAACCGGCAGAAAACGGCTTTCAACGGCTGTTCGTGCGCGAACTGGCGGGCGTATTCGATAAGTTGTGGCCCTGCGCCTTCCAGCATCCGACGCTGCGCCAGGTGGCCGACTGGTTGCAGGAAAACAGCGGGATCGCCTTCACATTGCCGACCGCCGACTACACCGATAAACCGATCCCGCATTTTACCCACAGCGGTAACGGCTATCAGTTGCTGGCCAATTTGGGGCCGGCTTTTGGCGTGCCGGATTACATGTGGCAGCCACTGCCGGACGGTGGGCTGTTCCTGGGGAGCTGGGCGCACTCGATGCTGGCCGGTACCCCGGTCGATATTCCTGCAGAATTCAGCCAAAGCCAAGCCAATGGCAACAGCATGACGATCCCCCTGGTGCAAGCCTTGCGGCCGGGGGCAATAGTCAATGGCAAGCGCCTGAATAAGGTACGACTGGAAAACGACAACACAGCGCTCACCTGGCTGGCGCTGAATCCGTTGACCGGCAAGGTGCAGGACAAACCGGCGGCGCAGCGCCAGATTGAAGCGGCATATCCCGAACTGGCTGCCGGGCTGCATCTACCGAAGTTTGCCAGGGTGGTGGCGCCAACGGAGGCGGTGAGCAGCGGTAACCTGGCCGATCCATTCAGGCCACGCTATGCCGTGGACGTGCAACTGCTGGATGCGGACGGCAACCCGGCAAAAGACACGCCGATTTATCCGGCGGTGCCTTTGCCGGTGCCTATGGCCGGTAGCGAATCGGGCATGTTCCAGTTTCCGCCGGTGGGGGCATTGGTCGAGGTTGGATTTACCGGCGGGCGGCCAGACAAACCGTTTGTGCGCCAGACCATTGCCGAAGGCCATGCGCTACCAGACATCAAGCCGGGTGAGCAGTTGCAACAGCAGCGTGCGGAGGTTTCGCAACGTGTTACACAGGCGGGCGATTGGGAGCGGAAAACCGATCAGGCTATCCGTGAACATTCCATGCGCCGCGAGATCCACGCGGACGAAGAAACCCGCACCACAGTGGCCAGAACGGCCACGGTGCAGGCCAATGACCACACCACCGTATTGGGCACGGCCACCTTGCTGGCCGGCGCGATTGTGCAAATTGCCGAAGGGGATTACAGCATAGCCACCCAATCCGGCTATGTGGCCAGCGTGGCAAAAGATGCCAGTACGGAAATTGGCGGTAGCCTGGTGGAGAAAATAGGGAAGATACGCAGCAGCATCGCGGCCGTTCGCCAGGAGGTGATCGCCCCGGTGGTGTGGGTGGGCAGTCAGCAGATTAACGTGATGTCGCTCATGCTGGAAACGCTGGACGTGGTGAAAGAGCTGGCGCAACGCACCGCCAGCCATACCCACAACAACACGGGCACCCCGATAAACGCCGGCGAGATAAACGCTACCGGTACCAGGTCGGACACCTTGCGCAAGAAATATTCCCCCGTCATAGGCTAAGGAAACACGTTACCGTACGCCCGCCTTGCGCGGGCTTTTTTACATCTGCCTCATAGGCCGCCTGTGCGCCCCGTAGCGCCTTAGCCGATATAAACCACGCGGCGACACTCACCGAGAAGATCAAACCGACAGCAAGCTGCCAGCGCAGCAGAATCCCCACGAAATAAACGTCCGCACCACGAAAACGGCACTACACCGCACCCGCCTGCGCGTTTTGGATCATAAAAATTTTTCAGTTTTATTTTTCTACAAACGCCCCCGCCAGGCCGCGCCACTGCTGGGGTTTTGCTTGCGATCCCAAACTGAAAAGATTGAAACGGATTTCAGTAATTTTCAGTTTTTGGATCACGCAGTGTTATGGATGAAAAGTTAATGCATTGAATTTAAAAAGTTATTTGTGAATTACGTGGATCGCGGAATTTATGAAATGGATCTTGAGGTTGTGCAAACGTAATGCGGCAGACCAAGCACAGTAAGGTTTACAAGGAAATTCTACCGCTTAGTGCAACTGAAATGCTTAGTGCAACTGAAATTCTTGAACTCATTGTTGGATCTTTTTTCTGTCATCCCATGACTCAAGAATGAACATGGTTAGAGTATGAGCGGAATTTATTGCTAACCGAGCATGTCGGGGTTTTAAGTTATAGATCTTCCTGCCTGCACCATGAGCAGAGCTTGCATGCGTTCTTAGTGCACCGATACCATCAGTTATAGAGTACAAGCCACTTAATATGCGCTTTAAATCTTCATCTTCAACGGATTTCGTATCCATTCCTAACGAGTCACGGACTACTTTCCATAAACCTTGCAAATCTTGTTTTGCAGGTGAAGGAATGTTCTCATCTGCTATATAAATTTTAAACGTGGATTCTAATATGTTGCAGGCAGCGGAAACTGCTTCACGTGGTTCGGAATGTAAGTTTTCAAGTGCCCTTGTGAACTCCATTTCGACAGCAGGGATGTTACGTTTCTTTATCGCCTCTTGGAGGGATTGCGTAGTAATTGACGAGCCGTCGGTTATGAAACCGCCAGTGATATATCTAAGGCCATACCTCCCTAAGAGGTCATGTATTTTCTCAACGAACTCTACTTGAGTTTTTTCCCAGTCAAAATGAGGGGAAGAAGGTTGGTCAGCCTCCATGTATCCCTCTAAGAGTCTCCCCAGAATGGATAGCGGTTCTTCACATTCTTTATTAATTCGTCTCAACCACTCAAGCGATTTGGCTGCTTTAGAAGCAACAGGGGGGTCGCCTGGTGCATCAGCGTATGCAAATAAACTGTCTAAGGTTGCGTGAGTTTCAACATTTGAGACGTACTCAGCTACAACGGAAATGATTGGCTGAGGAATGAGCTTTGCCATAGTTACTCCGTTAGGCACTAGTTGTCTGTCGCCATTTTGCCGCCAGTTCTAGAAAAAAGGGGCTACGTTTTCACGTAACCCCTTGTTTTATTTGGTGGAGCTGGGGGGATTTGAACCCCCGTCCGAAATTACTACACCGTTGGCACTACATGCTTAGTCCAATCTTTACATTCGCCTGCCAGCTGCGGATGGACACGCCACTAACAAACTAGCCTGATTAGATTTAACGCTTCAACCCCAGGCAGGATATCCACGCGATCTCTTTTGGATTTGACCTCTCTTGATCCCCGTCCTAAGAGCGGAGGCTAGGGAGAGAGGGCTCAAAGCAGGTTATTAAGCTGCTAAAGCGTAGTTTTCGTCGTTTGCAACTATTTTTTTGCGGCTTTTTACGAGGCCAACCGCCCCTCGGCATGCTCCTAAGGCTTCACAATCCCGTCGAATCCAGAATCAGCCCCAGTAACTAAACAGCAGTATAACAGAAGTTTACCCTGCTACGCCAGCAACTTAACGGCCGGCGGCGTTCTTCATGATGCGGGCTTTCGCCGTTTGCCATTCGCGCTCTTTAATGTTGTCGCGCTTGTCGTGCTCTTTTTTACCTTTGGCTACGCCAATTTTCAGTTTGGTCCAGGCATTCTTCCAGTACATGGAAAGGGCGACCACGGTGTAGCCTTCGCGGTTAACGCGGCCGAGCAGTGAATCAAGCTCGCGCTTGTTCAGCAACAGTTTGCGTGAACGCGTGGGATCGCACACCACGTGCGTAGAAGCCACGTTCAGTGGCGTGATGGTGGCACCAAACAGATAAGCTTCGCCGTCGCGGAACATAACGTAGCTGTCACTGATGTTGGCCTTGCCAGCACGCAGCGATTTAACTTCCCACCCTTGCAGGGACAGGCCGGCTTCGAACTCTTCTTCAATGAAGTATTCGTAGCGGGCGCGCTTGTTTTGCGCAATGGTGGCGGAACCGGGTTTGTATGCTTTTTTCTTTGTCATAGTGCGGTCATTATACTGGATGCCGCAGCGAAAGAAATCCTTTCCCGTTCAGCACATGCGTAATTTCTCGCTTTTTGCGCCGGGTAAATCAAGCGTAGATTTTTTGTCTGATGCCCGATCGATGTTATTATCTGCGCGTTTATGATTCACAGGAAATGATATGCCACAGATCAGTCGGTCTGCGTTGGTACCGTTTAGTGCTGCGCAGATGTACCAATTGGTTAATGATGTTCATTCTTACCCTGATTTCCTGCCGGGTTGCACCGGTAGCCGCGTGCTCAACGCCACGGATAAGGAAATGACGGCGGCAGTAGACGTCGCCAAGGCGGGGATTAGCAAAACGTTTACCACACGTAACACCTTGCAGGATAACCAAAGCATCAATATGCAGCTTGTGGATGGCCCATTCCGCAAACTGATGGGCGGCTGGCATTTCACGCCGCTGAGCCCCGATGCCTGCAAGGTGGAGTTACATCTGGATTTTGAATTCACCAATAAGCTGATTGAGTTGGCTTTCGGTAAAGTGTTCAAAGAGCTGGCAGGCAGCATGGTGCAAGCGTTCACCCAGCGGGCCAAAGAGGTTTACAGTGCCTGATATCCGGGTCGAAGTGGTCTACGCACTGCCGGAGCGCCAGTACTTGCGCACGGTTACCCTGGCGCAGGGCAGCAGTGTTGAACAGGCGATCCGGGCTTCCGGGCTGTTGGAACTGCGCAGCGAGATCGATCTTGCCGCCAACAAGGTGGGCATCTATAGCCGCCCGGCCAAACTGGGGGATGACGTGAATGATGGCGATCGGGTGGAGATCTACCGGCCGTTAATTGCCGATCCGAAAGAGTTGCGCCGCCAGCGGGCGGAAAGAGCAAAAAAATAAGGCGCGGAAGGCGCCTTGTTTTTTTGCTACCCATCACCGAAAAGTGCGCCTGCCTGGCAAGGCCGGCGACGCCTGCGATGATAACGGGCGCCGGGCTGATTAATTGGTCAGCGCTGGCTTGTTCTGGATATCCGTCAATACACCCGCACTATCAAAACTCAGCGTCAGCGTTTGTTGGCTGACCGGCTCATGGCCTGGCTGCTGGCGGAACACATAGAACCACGTTTGAGTACCGAACGGATCTTGCATCATAGGGGTACCCAAGGTGTAAGCGACCTGCTGTTGGGTCATACCTTTGTGAATTTTCGCCACATCGGCTGCTGTTAAGTAGTTCCCCTGATTGATATCCGGCCGGTAAACCACTTTTTCAAAAGTTGAACAGCCTGCAGTCAGCATCACAAGAACCACAGCGGCAGCAGTCAGCATTTTACAGCGCATAGTAATTACATTCCTTTTGGGCATAGGGTGCCGATGATAATAGACCTTGCAGCAGTTGGAAACCTTTATGCTCACCATACTGCAAGTTGCCTGTGCGTTGGCTGCGCTCAGCCGCCCGAATCATTTATCTGAGTCAGCCCTCGGCTCCTTTGCTTGCCGCGTATTTCGGCGATACGCCCTCGGGGCCAGCACAAGGGCAGAATAAACGCGCTGTTGGCGCTTTTGTTCTGCAACGTAGATTATTGAGAGTATATACCCGGCATATTTCAACTTGCCAGAGCGTTGGCGCTCCTCCAGCCCTCAGGCACCAGGCGATCGAAGGGCGGGAGTGGCGTTTTCCCGTTGACGGAAAGCTGCCGGGCATAGAGCGCCAAACTCAGACCACGAGGATGCAAAAAAGTTGAGCTTTTCTATGCGGCTAACAGTTCTTTTGCGTTTGCCAGCGTATTTTTGGTGACTTCACTGCCGCCCAGCAGGCGGGCCAGCTCCTGGAGACGGGCGCGTTTGCTCAGCGCCGCCATCTGGGTTTCCGTCTCTGTGCCGTCGGTGAGTTTGCTAACAAAGAAGTGCTGATGCCCGCACCCGGCAACCTGCGGCAGGTGGGTTACACACATCACCTGGGTTGATTCCCCCAGTTGGCGCAGCAGGCGGCCGACAATGGCGGCGGTTGGGCCGCTGATGCCCACGTCCACTTCGTCAAAGATCAGCGCCGGGGTTTCCATTTTGCGTGCGGTGATCACCTGGATCGCCAGTGCGATGCGCGAAAGCTCACCGCCTGATGCCACTTTGGCCAACGCCTGCAGCGGCTGCCCTGGGTTGGTGGAAACGCAAAACTCCACCCGGCTGGCTCCTTCGGCGCTAAGATGCTCCGGCTCAAAGTGCACGGCGATATGGAACTTGCCGTGCGGCATCGCCAGCGCGTGCATACTGGCGGTGATCAGTTGGGTCAGTTCATCGGCATAGTGCTGGCGTTTTTGCTGCAGTTGTTGCGCCAACTGCAGCGCCTGCTGATGGTGCAGGTTCACGGCTTCGCTCAGGTGGGCATGATCGCTTTCCTGCTGTGAAAGCTGTTGCTGTTCATCCAGCAGTTGCTGGTGCAGCTGGGGCAGTTCTTCCGGTGCAACGTGGTGCTTGCGCGCCAGGCTGATCTGGCGCGACAGCCGTTGCTCCAGTTCATGCAGCCGGTTGGGATCAAGCTCCATGCGATCGGCATAGTGCCGCAGTTCGTCGCTGGCCTCACTGATTTGAATCGTGGCTTCTTCCAGCATCTCTAACAGACCGGCCAATTTTTCATCCATACCGGCCAGTTCAACCAGCAGGTTCTTGGCGCTGTTGAGCTGGCTGAGCATGTTTTGCTCGTCGTGATCGGCCAGTAAGAGCAGCGCCTGTTGGCTAAGGCTCTGCAATTGGCCGCTGTTGGCCAACAGCTTGTATTCGGCATCGACTTGCTCGAACTCGCCAGCCTGGGGCGAGAACTCGTTCAGCTCTTTCAACTGGTATTGCAGTAACTGTTTGCGTGCGTCGCGCTCAATCGACTGCTGCTGATGGTGCGCCAGTTCGCGGCAGCTTTGGTGCCACTGCAGGTATGCCTGGCGCATGGCGGTGAACAACGCGTGTTCGCCGGCATAGGCGTCCAGCAGGGCCTTTTGGTGCTCGGGCTTGAGCAACAGTTGGTGGGCATGCTGGCCATGGATTTGGATCAGATGTTGGCCCAATTCGCGCAGTTGTGAAAGGGGCACGGCGGTGCCGTTAATAAAGCCGCGTGAGCGGCCATCGGCGCCGATCACGCGGCGTAACAGGCATTCGTTGCTGTCGTCCAGTTGGTTTTGTTCCAGCCACTGGCGGGCCGAAGGGGTGTCTGCCAGAGAAAAGCGTGCACAGATATCGGCGCGGGAGGCCCCCTGGCGCACCACGTTGCCATCAGCCCGGTTGCCCAGGCACAGCCCCAGGGCATCGATGGCAATGGATTTACCGGCGCCGGTTTCACCGGTAATCGCCGTCATACCCGGTTGAAAATCAATTTCCAACTCACGAACGATAGCAAAATTGCTGATGGTTAATTGCGCCAGCATGGTGACCTTCCTGTGTATAAACACATAACTGTAGTTTCATACAGTATAAACTGGTTTTATATACAGTAAAGTGGCTGGCGCTATTTTCAGAATAATTTTTTTGACCACCCTAATTTGGTGCTCAACGTATTGAAATAGCTGTAATCTTTGGGGTGTATCAGATCCAGGTGGAAGTCGCTGCGGCGGATTAACACCTCTTCTCCTTCCTGGATCGGCAGAGCAATCTGGCTGTCGCAGCTGATCTCCAGATCGCTGCTCACCTGCGAAAATTTGAGCCGGATGGTGCTGTCGCCGTTAATGACCAGCGGGCGTGCAGACAGGGTGTGTGGGAACATTGGCACCAGTGCGATGGCCTGTAGCGAAGGCGTCAGTATCGGGCCGCCGGCAGAGAGCGAATAGGCGGTCGAGCCTGTGGGGGTGGCGATAATCAGCCCGTCAGAGCGCTGCGAGAAGGCGAAAATGTCGTCGATATAGACTTCAAATTCAATCATATGGGCGACCTTGCCCGGATGTAGCACCACTTCGTTGATGGCGGTGCTGGTGCGGCACTGTTGATGCTGATTGTGTACCAGGGCTTCCAACAGGAAGCGCTGCTCATCGATATATTCGCCTTCCAGCACGTTAGCCAACTGCTGCAGGGCGTTGTCTGGGTCCAGATCGGTCAGGAAGCCGAGGTTGCCGCGGTTAACGCCAATCACTTTGATGGCATAGCGCGCCAGCACGCGTGCGGCGCCGAGCATATTGCCATCGCCGCCGACCACCACGGCCAGATCGGCCTGTTGGCCTATTTCAGCCAGGCTGCCGGTTACCGCGCCTTTCAGCTTTAAATCATGGGCAATCTGCCGCTCGACGATTACCGGGTAACCATGGGCTTTCAGCCAGTCGTACAGCATCTCATGGGTTGCCAGCGCAGAGGGGTGCCTTGGGTGCCCAACAATGCCGATACATTTGAATTTTTTATTCATTGGTGTGATTTTCCTCACCGGAGCCGGATTATGCCCGACATTATCACCGGTTGACTTGAAACCCCGGTTTTGATCCCCACATAATAAGCCAAGTTGCGAGATTAATGCTAAAACGCGGAGATATTCATGAGTAGTAAAGAACAGAAGACGCCAAACGAGCAAGTCTCGGAAGAAAAGGATCAGGCGCAGGAAGTACACAACGAACATGATGATGTGCAGACCGAAAGTGCCGATGTCCGTGATGAGCGTATTGCTGAACTGGAAGCGCAACTGGCTGAAGCGCAGCAACGTGAACGTGAAAGCCTGCTGCGTGCCAAGGCTGAAGTAGAAAATATCCGCCGCCGCACCGAGCTGGATATTGAAAAGGCACATAAATTTGCGCTGGAGAAATTCTCTGGTGATTTGTTGCCGGTGATCGACAACCTGGAGCGCGCGCTGGAACTGGCGGATAAAAACAACCCCGATCTGGCGCCGATGATTGAAGGCATTGAGCTGACGCTGAAATCGCTGCAGGATGTGGTGCGCAAATACGGTATTGAGATCGTCGGGGATGTGAACGTGCCGTTCAACCCGGATGTGCACCAGGCGATGAGCATGGTGGAATCTGAAGAACACCAGCCAAACCATGTGACCATGGTGATGCAGAAAGGCTATACGCTAAATGGCCGCCTGCTGCGCCCGGCGATGGTGGCGGTTTCCAAAGCCAAAAGCTAACCAACGCCTATGCAGTGCATCGGCCGCCGCTAAACCCCGCGGCGGCTGTTCCTTGCTGTTACCCGCAGGGTAAAGTCAGGGCAAGGTACTGCATGCCCCCTCGGTTGATTGTCTTGAGGGGGCGATAACTTTTGGCGCTTTATCGCTCAGGCCTGCGGCAAACGCGGCACCCAATCAATAGGCGCCAGCCCTTGTTGTTCCAGCAGTTGGTTCGCCTGCGAAAAATGATGGCAACCAAAGAACCCACGGTGAGCAGAAAGCGGTGAAGGATGTGGCGCTTTCAGGACGTGGTGGCGGTTACGATCGATAAAATTCCCTTTCTTCTGCGCGTGCGATCCCCACAGCAAGAACACAATTCCTTCGCGATGTTCGTTTAATGCGGCGATAACCCGATCGGTAAAGGTTTCCCAGCCCAGGTTGGCGTGGGAGTGCGCCCGGCCGGCTTCAACGGTCAGCACGGTGTTGAGCAGCATAACCCCTTGTTCCGCCCAGCTTTGCAGATAGCCATGCTCCGGGCGTTGGAAGCCGGGGATATCCGTCGCCAACTCTTTATACATATTGACCAAAGACGGTGGCGCAGGCACGCCCGGGCGGACGGAAAACGACAGGCCATGTGCCTGGTTCGGGCCGTGATAAGGATCTTGCCCCAGGATAACCACTTTCACGTCGCCCAGTTCGGTAAAGCGGAAAGCGTTAAATACGTCTTTCTGGGGTGGGTAAATGGTCTTACCGGCCTGGCGTTCTGCGGCTACAAAGGCGAGCGTTTCACGAAAATAGGGCTGCTCTTTTTCTTTGCCGATCACGTCATGCCAGGTGAGGGAAGTGGACATAACCGCTCTCCTTTGTTTTTGTTAACATTTCACCGGGCATAGCTTACCGTTTACCAACGTTGAGTGAAACCTGCTTTTCATGATCCTGAAAAAGTGGAATGCCTACGATCTTTGCAAAAATAATTGAAAATTTACAAAATTATTTTTTATCGGTGAAAGTGGGAATATTGATATAAAACAGAAATTTGCTTCTTTGGTGTTTCGCGTTACCCCTAAAAAATTGATATTAGTCAAAGAATCGCCACGTTTAGGCTGGTATATAGAACAACAAGACAACAATGGTTTTACCAAATGGCCAAAACCGGCGTTAGGTTTTCTCACGCAACAAAATTCTTTCGCTCTTGTAGGAGGCACAAGATGATCACAGGTATTCAAATCACGAAAGCGAACAATCAGGCGCTGGTGAATTCTTTCTGGCTGCTGGATGCAGACAAATCTGAAGCCCGCTGCGTATGCGCCAAAGCTGACTACGCGGAAGACCAGATTGTACCGGTCAGCGAACTGGGCCAGTTCGAATACCGCGAAGTGCCAATGGAAATGCAACCTTCCGTGCGCGTAGAAGGCGGTCAGCACCTGAACGTGAACGTACTGCGCCGTGAAACGCTGGAAGATGCGGTTAAACACCCAGAAAAATACCCGCAGTTGACCATCCGTGTTTCTGGCTACGCCGTGCGTTTCAACTCACTGACCCCAGAACAGCAACGCGACGTTATCACCCGCACCTTTACTGAAAGCCTGTAATTCTGGCTTAAGGTAACAGGGGGGCTAAAAGCCAGTCAGTTAACGCTGACTGGCTTTTTTACATTTGGCCGAAAAGTATGGCGGGAGCAGGGGCCGGTTACCCGGCCTGGATTAGATTAGGCTTGGTTAGCTTTTGGCTGGCGGCGCTTGCCGACGTTTTTCGCGTCGCGCTGGCGCACTTTGATTTTAGGTTTGGTTTTATTCTTTTCTTTCTGTTCAGCGCGCTTTGCCAGCACCTTTTTCGAAGGTTTGCCGTTGCTCTTTTCGCTGGGTACCTTGCTCTTGGGCCGCAGTTCGTCAATCACCCGTGCCTTCAGCGGTTCATTCAGGTAACGGCCCACTTTACCCAGCAGCAGATGATCGTGCGCTTCAACCAGTGAGATGGCGGTGCCTTTGCGCCCGGCGCGGCCGGTGCGGCCAATACGGTGCAGGTAAATATCGGCGGTGCGTGGCATATCAAAGTTGAATACGTGGGTGATATCCAGAATATCCAGGCCGCGGGCGGCGACGTCGGTGGCGATCAGCACATTCACGCGGCCATCCATCATGCGTTTAACCGCTTCGTTACGCTTGGCCTGCACCATTTCACCTTCCAGATAGCAGGTGTTGATGCCCGCTTCGCGCAGCCAGGCCACCAGCTCATGCACCCGCTCACGCTTGCGCACGAACACCACGGATTTCTGCACTTCCGGCTGTTTGAGCAGATGCACCAGCAGGGCGGTTTTGTGCTGGATGTCGTCGGCGCGGTAGTACCACTGCAGGATCTTTTTGCGCTCACGGCGTGAAGGATCGGCCTCCACCTCTACCGGTTCTTCCAGAATGCGTTCGGCGAATTCCCTGATCGCTTCCCCTTCCAGGGTGGCGGAGAACAGCATGGTTTGCTTGCGCCAGCGGGTTTCGGCCGCGATGGTTTCGATATCCTGCGCAAAGCCCATATCCAGCATGCGGTCGGCTTCGTCGAGGATCAGGGTTTCGACCGCGCGGCAGTCAAAGTTTTCTTCTTTGATGTATTGAAGCAAACGGCCGGTGGTGGCGACGACCAAATCCTGGTTTTCGCTGAAGACTTCGGCGTGGTTCATATAAGCCACGCCGCCGGTGATGGTGGCGATGTCCAGCGAAGTATGGGCGGCCAGCTCGCGGGCCTGATCGGCCACTTGCATCGCCAGTTCACGCGTTGGGGTTAGGATCAGTACGCGCGGTGGCCCGGATTTCTTGCGTGGGAAATCCAGCAGGTGCTGTAATACAGGCAGCAAAAACGCAGCCGTTTTTCCGGTGCCGGTTGGCGCAGAGCCCAATACATCACGCCCATCCATTGCCGGAGGGATAGCTTCAGCCTGAATGGCGGTTGGGCGGTCATAGCCTTTGTCGCGCAGTGCGTCGAGCAGGCGGTCATCGAGATCGAGTTCGGAAAAATTGGTTGCTGTCATTGTCTACCTCTACTTGGGGCGCCGATTATAGACGGGTTGGCCGCGTTGTTCACCCTTTAAGTGGAAAGCTTTCCTTTTCCCGAAAAACGCTTTGCCTTATGCTACGCCAGTTTTAATACCCGGTGGTTACTGTGAGCACTCAGTCTAAAGCGAATTTTAAGCCGCGCCGCGGCGGGTTTACCTTCAAACAGTTTTTTGTCGCCCACGATCGTTGCGCCATGAAAGTGGGCACCGACGGCGTGTTGCTCGGTGCCTGGGTGCCGCTGCCCGCCAAGGGCCGTGCGTTGGATATCGGATGCGGTAGCGGGTTGATTGCCCTCATGCTGGCGCAGCGTTCCGCGCAACTGCATATTGATGCGGTGGAGCTGGATGCCGCCGCCGCCGCCCAGGCCGGCGACAACGTGCAAACTTGCCCCTGGCCACAGCGCATTCAGGTGCACCAGCAGGATATTCACGACTATGTGCGGCAGCACGCCGGGGTTTACGATCTGATCGTCAGCAACCCGCCGTATTTCGAACCCGCCGTCGCCTGCCGCGATGACGCCCGCGCTCAGGCGCGCTACACCGGCACCCTCACGCACGAAGCGTTGCTGGCCTGCGCCAGCCAACTGCTTCGTGAACAAGGGGTTTTCTGCGTGGTGTTGCCCCATGATATCGGCAGCGCGTTTGAAACCGCCGCGTTGCAGTGCGGTTGGCACTGCGCACAGCGGGTTAACGTTAGCGATCGTGCCGACACGCCATGCCATCGGGTACTGTTGGCGCTGGTGCGCCAGCCGCAGGCAACGGCGGAAACGGCGCTCGCCATCAAACAGGCGGACGGCAGCTATACCGCGCAGTTTCGCCGCCTGATTACTGATTTTTATCTGTTCTATTAATAGAAAATTCAGGGCTGCAGGATGGTGGGCTTCGCCTCCGGCAGCGTATCCGGGTAGTCCAGCGTGTAATGCAGCCCGCGGCTCTCTTTGCGCGCCATGGCGCTGCGCACGATAAGCTCCGCCACCTGAACCAGGTTGCGCAGTTCCAGCAGGTTGTTGGAAATGCGGAAATTGGCGTAATACTCATCGATCTCCTGCTGCAGTGTCGTGATACGGCGCAGAGCGCGCTCCAGCCGCTTGGTGGTGCGCACAATGCCGACGTAATCCCACATAAATAGCCGCAGCTCATGCCAGTTATGCTGAATAACCACGCGCTCATCGGAATCATCAACCCGGCTTTCATCCCAGGCGGGCAGCGCTTTGGCGGCTTTAATGGCCGGCAGGCGCAGCCGGATGTCTTCCGCCGCCGCCCAGCCATACACCAGGCATTCCAGCAGTGAGTTAGAGGCCATGCGGTTGGCGCCGTGCAGGCCGGTATAGCTGACCTCGCCGATGGCGTACAGGCCGTCCAGATCGGTGCGGCCGTGCTGATCGACCATCACTCCACCGCAGGTATAGTGGGCCGCCGGGACAATGGGGATCGGCTGGCGGGTGAGATCAAAGCCCAGCGACAGCAGCTTTTCGTGGATCATCGGGAAGTGCTGGGTAATGAATTCAGCCGGTTTATGGCTGATGTCCAGATACATGCAATCTGCGCCCAGGCGCTTCATTTCATGATCGATGGCGCGGGCCACAATATCACGTGGGGCCAGTTCGCCGCGCGGATCGAAATCCGGCATAAAACGGCTGCCGTCTGGGCGTTTCAAATGGGCGCCTTCACCGCGCAGCGCTTCCGTCAGCAGGAAGTTGCGCGCCTGCGGATGAAACAGGCAGGTGGGGTGGAACTGGTTGAACTCGAGATTCGCCACCCGGCAGCCAGCGCGCCAGGCCATGGCGATACCGTCACCCGAGGCAACGTCTGGGTTGGTGGTATATTGGTACACCTTTGCCGCGCCGCCAGTGGCCAGCACGACCGTTTTGGCGCGGTGGGTTTCCACCTGCTCGCGATCGCGGTTCCAGACATAGGCGCCGACGACGCGCTGGGTGCCCGGCAGGCCGATTTTGCTTGAGGTGATCAGATCAACGGCGTTGCTACGTTCCTTTACATAAATATTCGGATGGGCGCTTGCTTTCCCCACCAGCGTATTTTCTACTGCCTTGCCGGTGGCGTCGGCGGCATGCAGAATGCGGCGGTGGCTGTGGCCCCCTTCGCGCGTCAGGTGGTAGCGCGCTTCCCCTTGGGCGTTGGTTTCGGTATCGAATAATACGCCTTGGTCGATCAGCCACTGCACGCAGTGGCGCGCATTGCCGGCGATAAACTCAACGGCTTCCTTATCGCACAGGCCCGCGCCGGCGATCAGCGTATCGTCCACATGGGAAGTTATGCTGTCGGTTTCATCAAACACGGCGGCGATACCGCCTTGCGCATAGAAGGTCGAGCCTTCATTGAGCGGCCCCTTGCTCAGTACGGTAACCTTGCAGTATTCGGCCAGCCGCAGGGCTAGAGAAAGGCCCGCAGCACCGCTGCCAATGATCAGCACATCGCTGACATGTTCAGATGACGGTTGCATAGCGTATGATCTGTGCAGGAAGAAGAATGAAATTCATGTTAGCCTACTTCTCCCGGCAAAAGCCATGGATGGGGCACACAAGTGGTACAAAAAAACAACGGCGTCAGGGAACTTCGTGTTATGTGTAAACTCCAAGCGAATGCTTGCTCAGGAAAAGAACGTATGGCTGGCAGTACAATTTTATGCGTGGAGACAGATTTGGGGAGACATTACCTCGGATGAGCGAGCAGTTAACGGATCAGGTTCTGGTTGAGCGGGTCCAAAAGGGTGATCAAAAATCGTTTAACCTGCTGGTTGTTCGTTACCAGCACAAGGTTGCGAGCCTTGTTTCCCGCTATGTACCGCAGGGCGATGTGCCTGATGTGGTGCAGGAGTCGTTCATTAAAGCTTATCGCGCACTGGAATCGTTCCGTGGCGATAGCGCCTTTTATACCTGGCTATATCGTATCGCCGTGAACACGGCAAAGAATTACCTGGTTGCCCAGGGCCGCCGTCCGCCGTCCAGCGATGTGGACGCCAACGATGCGGAAAATTACGAAAGTGCGGGCGCACTGAAAGAAATTTCGAACCCTGAGAACTTAATGTTGTCAGAAGAGCTGAGACAGATAGTTTTCCGTACTATTGAGTCGCTCCCAGAAGATCTCCGCATGGCGATCACGTTGCGTGAGCTGGACGGTTTAAGCTACGAAGAGATAGCGGCCGTCATGGATTGCCCGGTCGGAACGGTGCGTTCGCGCATTTTCCGTGCTCGGGAGGCTATCGATAATAAAGTTCAACCGCTGATCCAACGTTAGCAATAGCGGGCACAGGAAGGGTACTTAGGCATGCAGAAAGAAAAGCTTTCCGCTCTGATGGATGGGGAATCGCTCGATAATGAACTGCTGAGTTCATTGTCTAAAGATCGGGCGCTTCAACAAAGCTGGCAGAGCTATCACCTGATACGTGACACAATGCGGGGTGATATCGGACAAGTAATTCATTTCGATATCGCAGAACGTGTGGCTGCAGCGCTGGAGAAAGAGCCGGCTCGTTTGGTTCCTTCAGCCGTTCCCGAGTCTCAACCCCAGCCCGAAACTTGGCAAAAACTGCCGTTTTGGCACAAGGTTCGCCCGTGGGCCAGCCAGCTCACTCAGGTGGGCGTTGCCGCCTGTGTTTCTCTGGCGGTGATTGTTGGGGTTCAGCAGTATAACCAGCCGGCTGAGCACTCCGAGGCGGCTGAAACGCCGGCGTTCAATACGTTGCCGATCATGGGGCAACCTTCACCGGTCAGCCTTGGCGTGCCGTCTGAAGGCCTGGCGGTGGGCAGCGGCCAACAGCAGCAGGTGCAGGAACAGCGCCGGCGTATTAACGCAATGCTGCAGGATTATGAATTGCAGCGCCGCCTGCATTCTGGCGATCTGCAACTTGAACAAAGCAATCCGCAGCAGGCCGCCATTCAGGTTCCAGGCACCCAGTCCTTAGGAATGCAGCAGCAGTAATGAAGCAACTTTGGTTCTCCGTCTGTCTTTTGGCGGGTAGCCTGTTCTACTCAAGCATCGCCCCGGCGCAAGATACGCCCGGGGCGATGTTGCAACAGATGAACAGCGCCAGCCGCACGCTCAATTATGAACTCGCCTATATCAGCATCAATAAGCTGGGGATCGAATCCCTGCGCTATCGCTATGCGTTGGTTGATCAACAGCCGCTTGCCCAACTATTGCATATGGATGGCCCACACCGCGAAGTGTTGCAACGGGGCAAGGGCATCAGTTATTTTGAACCCGGTTTAGAGCCGTTCACCCTGCCCGGTGATCATATTGTCGATGCGCTGCCGGGTATCGTTTATAGCGACTTTAACCGTCTGGCGAAATATTACGACTTCCTCTCCGTCGGCCGCACCCGTATTGCCGATCGCCCGTGTGAAGTGGTCCGCGTCGTGGCCCGAGATGGTTCACGCTACAGCTACCTGGTGTGGATTGATGAAGACACCAAACTGCCGCTGCGGGTTGATTTGCTTGATCGCGATGGTGAAACGCTGGAACAATACCGGGTCATTTCCTTTGTGGTCGGCAGCGACGTGCAGAACGTGATGCGCGGGTTGCTCAAAGCCAACCTGCCGCCGGTGTTATCGCCACCGGCGGCCGCCACCGCTAAACTGGGGTGGGCCGTGGGTTGGTTGCCGGCTGGCGTTGATGAGGTGGCGACCACTCGCCACTCGCTGCCTAACGTGGCGGCGCCGGTGGAATCACGGCTCTATAGCGATGGTTTGTTTAGTTTCTCGGTGAATGTCAGCCCGGCGGCGAGCGGCAGTGCTCCGCAGTATTATCGCCAGGGGCGGCGTACTATCCAGATCGAAGTGCGCAATGGCCACGAGATCACGATTATTGGCGAGTTGCCAACGCCAACGGCCAAACGCATTGCAGACAGTATTACGTTTAAGGTAGCTCCCTAATGATGAAAGAATGGGCCACGGTCGTGTCGTGGCAGCAGGGCGTAGCGGTGCTGCGCTGTGAGCCCAAAGCCGGCGGCTGCGGCAGTTGTCAGGCTCGCACCGGCTGCGGCGCCCGCGCGCTGAATGAACTGGCGCCCGAAACGCAGCATCAACTGCAGGTGCACATTGCCCAGCCGTTGGTGCCGGGCCAGCGCATTGAGGTAGGGATCGCCGAAGGCAGCCTGCTGCGCTCCGCCATGCTGGTGTATTTGGCACCGCTGCTGGGGATCCTATTGGGTGCCGCCATGCTGCAGTGGCTGATGGGCAGCGACAGCGCTGCGCTGCTTGGCGCCTTAGCGGGCGGCGGCGGGGCCTTTCTCGTGGTGCGCCGCCTGGCTGGCCGTTTGAGTGCCCAAGAGAGTTACCAGCCGGTAGTGCTGCAAATTGGCCTGCCGCCCGGCGCAATGCGCGAGCCGCCGGAACAACATTCCCCGCTGTAAACCGCCGCCGCGCCACCACCGGCTTTGAGTGCTGGCTCTACAGTGAGAGGCGCTTGCCATCCGTGGCGCGGTGGTAAATCATATGCTCTAGCAGTGCGATAAACAAATCCGCGCAGATCAGCGCAAAGTAATCGGCCAAAAACAACGTATTCCCCTGCTTATCCAGTAAACGGATCGTACCCTGCTCACGGTTGCTTTCCAACGCGCCAATGGTTGCCAGCGGGATCTGGCGCTGCGGCGTGCTCAACTGCGTGCTGCTCAAACGCAGCGTTTGCCCCGGCAGGGTTCGCATGTCGTTGCGCAGCAGGTGGAGCAGTGCGCGGGCGTTGTTGTTGATATAAGTAAAATCCAGCACGTTGCCGTTATACAGCTCGTTCAGCGCTTGCGGCCCACGGATTTGCACCTGCTGGTTGATGATGGCGTCGCTCAGGCTCCAGGCATGGGAAAGATTGCTGAAAATCGTGTACCAGGGCCGCTCCGCCGCGCAGCGGAAGGCCATGACGTTGCACAACTGGCCGAACGGGTTTCTTGCCCGGTAGCGGTAGATTTCGCTGATTTTCTCAAACGGAATAAAACGTTCTTTATTGCTGGCATTATCCACAACCCGCACGCCGTGCTCATACAAGCGATAGGTGAGCGTTGGCCGCAGGTAATGCCGCAGCGCCAGTAAAATGCACCCCAAAAGTATTGTGGCCGTGCCGGCTTGCAACAGGGTAAGAACGCCGGCCTCATCCATGCTGTTGTTCAGCAACGGCAGCAGCAAAAGCACTGCACCGGTGGTTAACAGCAGCGCGGCGGCCGCCAGAATGCCCCAGTTGACCTTCGAAAAATCGTGCCGGCTCAGCATTTGCCCTTTATCGATCATGAATTACCTTCCAAACAACGAACAAAGATATGCTGATGAACTCCGGTGGGCATGCCGATGTGTAGAGCCCATGCGTGGTAACGCGAAGTATTTTTTTTGCGGAGTTCGGCCCCCTTTCTAACTGGGTGCCGCGGTAGCGTATATGGGTTTTTTCCTAAAGCGAAAAGGCGATATTAAAATCTAATACCTTGATCTCAATATTATTTTTTAAATTTTTAGGAAAGGGTTTATGGCGCGTTCGGCGTTAATGGTTTAGCAGAGGGCGGGCCGGGGCTTAACGTGATGTTTTACCCCGTAAAGGCACCGGCTGGTGTTCGTCCGCGGTGGTTAACATCTGCTTTCACAACCCTGTGCAGCCTGTAATACACTGAAGCTTGCATAATAGCGCGTTCCACTGAACCGATTGCCGGGTTTAGGGTTACCCAACCTTACAAACAGCGAGCCCTCACTGCCTTTCACGCAGCGCCTATACAGTGTAAGATGCGCCCCATGCTATGTGGGTGGTTTTGGGTTTGTGTCCATGACTGTGTCCACCAAATTAAAACTTAAGCGCTTAATTAGAGATAAAATTAATTAAATGAAGCACATAAGAAACTTCTCCATTATTGCCCATATTGACCACGGTAAGTCGACGCTGTCCGACCGTATTATCCAGATTTGCGGCGGCCTGACCGACCGTGAAATGGCCGCGCAGGTCCTTGACTCTATGGATCTGGAGCGTGAACGCGGCATCACCATCAAGGCGCAGAGCGTTACGCTGGACTATAAAGCGCCAGACGGCCAGATCTACCAACTGAACTTCATTGATACCCCGGGCCACGTTGACTTCTCTTATGAAGTTTCCCGCTCGCTGGCGGCTTGTGAAGGCGCGTTGCTGGTGGTGGATGCCGGGCAGGGCGTAGAAGCCCAGACGCTGGCCAACTGCTACACGGCGATCGAAATGGATCTGGAAGTTGTGCCGGTGCTGAATAAGATCGACCTGCCGGCGGCCGATCCTGAACGCGCAGCGCAGGAAATTGAAGACATCGTTGGTATCGATGCCACCGACGCCGTGCGCTGCTCGGCGAAAACCGGCGTGGGCGTGCCTGAAGTGCTGGAACGCCTGGTGCGTGATATTCCGCCGCCGGAAGGCGACGCCGATGCGCCGTTGCAGGCGCTGATCATCGACTCCTGGTTCGATAACTACCTGGGCGTGGTTTCACTGGTGCGGATAAAAAACGGCACGCTGCGCAAAGGCGACAAAATCAAGGTGATGAGCACCGGCCAGGTCTACAATGCCGACCGTTTGGGCATCTTTACCCCGAAACAGGTCGACCGCAACATTCTGAACTGCGGTGAAGTAGGTTGGCTGGTCTGTGCGATCAAAGATATCCTCGGCGCGCCAGTAGGCGATACCCTTACATTAGCCCGTCAGCCGGCGGAAAAAGCCCTGCCGGGCTTTAAGAAAGTGAAGCCGCAGGTGTATGCCGGCCTGTTCCCGATCAGCTCTGACGATTACGAAAGCTTCCGCGATGCGCTCGGCAAGCTGAGCCTTAACGATGCTTCCCTGTTCTATGAGCCGGAAAGCTCGACGGCGCTGGGCTTCGGCTTCCGTTGTGGCTTCCTTGGCCTGCTGCACATGGAAATCATCCAGGAACGTCTGGAGCGCGAATACGATCTGGAGCTGATCACCACGGCGCCGACGGTGGTGTACGAAGTGCAGACCACCAGCAAAGAGACTGTCTACGTTGATAGCCCCTCTAAGCTGCCGCCGCTAAATAACATTGAAGAGCTGCGCGAGCCGATCGCCGAGTGCCATATTTTGGTGCCGCAGGAATACCTGGGCAACGTCATCACGCTGTGTGTGGAAAAGCGTGGTGTGCAAACCAACATGGTTTACCATGGTAACCAGGTGGCGCTTACGTATGAAATCCCAATGGCGGAAGTGGTGCTCGATTTCTTTGATCGCCTGAAGTCAACGTCGCGCGGCTATGCGTCGTTGGATTACAACTTCAAACGTTTCCAGGCTTCGGACATGGTGCGGGTTGACGTACTGATCAACGGTGACCGTGTGGATGCGCTGGCGCTGATCACTCACCGCGATAACGCGAACTACCGTGGGCGTGAGCTGGTGGATAAGATGAAAGATCTGATCCCGCGCCAGCAGTTCGATATCGCGATTCAGGCGGCTATCGGCAACCAGGTTATCGCCCGTTCCACGGTGAAACAGTTGCGTAAAAACGTGCTGGCCAAGTGCTACGGCGGCGACGTCAGCCGTAAGAAAAAGCTGCTGCAGAAACAGAAAGACGGTAAGAAACGTATGAAGCAGGTCGGTAACGTTGAGCTGCCGCAAGAAGCCTTCTTGGCAATCCTGCATGTTGGTAAAGACGGTAAGTAAGCGGAAGGCTTACGTAACGAGGGAGTTTGCATGGCGAATATGTTTGCCCTGATCTTGGCGGTCGCAACGTTGGTGACCGGGATCATCTGGTGCTTCGAGCGCTTTAAATGGGCGCCGGCGCGGCGCGAGAAAATCGCGGCGCTGAATGCACAGACTGCGGGCGTGGTAGACGACAACACGTTGGCGAAGGCCGCCAAGCAGCCGGGTTGGGTTGAAACCGGCGCATCGGTGTTCCCGGTGCTGTTGCTGGTATTTGTGGTGCGTTCATTTATTTATGAACCTTTCCAGATCCCGTCCGGTTCAATGATGCCGACGCTGCTGATTGGCGATTTTATTCTGGTGGAGAAATTCGCCTACGGTATTAAAGATCCCATTACCCAGACCACGTTGATTCCAACCGGCCACCCGAAACGCGGCGATATCGCCGTATTTAAATATCCGCTTGATCCCAAGCTAGACTATATTAAGCGCGTGGTCGGCCTGCCGGGCGATCGCGTAACTTATGATCCGGTCAACAAACGTGTGACGGTGCAGCCTTCCTGCAATAGCGGGCAGTCTTGCGATACCGCAGTGGCAGTCACCTACAGCAATGCGCAGCCCAGTGACTTTGTGCAGATGTTCAGCCGCAGCGGCATGGGCGAAGCCAGCAACGGTTTTTACCAGATACCGACCAGCGATGCCGTTCCACAAGGGGGCATCCGCCTGCGTGAGCGCCAGGAAACGCTGGGCGACGTTACCCACCGTATTCTGGCGGTGCCGGGCGTTCAGGATCAGATCGGCGCTTATTACCAGCAGCCTGGGCAGCAACTGGCGGAGTGGGTGGTGCCGGCGGGCCATTATTTTATGATGGGTGATAACCGCGATAACAGCGCCGACAGCCGTTACTGGGGCTTTGTGCCGGAGAAAAATCTGGTGGGTAAAGCCACGGCAATCTGGATGAGTTTTGAAAAACAAGAAGGTGAATGGCCTACCGGCGTAAGGTTTAGCCGTATCGGTGGAATTCATTAAGCGCGTATATCCTCATTAACCCGCAGATTAACCCCGACGCATTATTTAAAATAAGCGCCGGGGTTTTATTCGCAGGTTAGGGCAATAACCCGTTGCCGGGAGAATCTTCCGTCTGGCAGGTGCGATGACTCCCTTGGGGGCAACGCACGTTATTTTGGGTATATATAAACGCAGCATTATATTTCCACTCGTTGTAGAATAGTTCACGCATGATAAAAGTTGGCTTCTGCGGGAGCCACTGCAAACGAAACAGCTTTGGATTGGCTTTCTGCTCGGCTCAGGCCTGTTCCGTATGCTGCAAAGTTTTTGACGCATTATATCTATTGGTAACTCATGAACCCCATCGTAATTAACAGGCTGCAGCGGAAGCTGGGCTATACTTTTCAACAGCACGAGCTTTTGCTGCAAGCGTTGACTCACCGCAGTGCCAGCAGCAAGCACAATGAACGTCTTGAGTTTCTGGGCGACTCCATCCTCAGTTTTGTCATCGCCAATGCGCTCTATCATCGTTTCCCCCGGGTTGACGAAGGGGACATGAGCAGAATGCGTGCGACGCTGGTGCGTGGTAATACGCTGGCGGAAATGGCGCGTGAATTCGATCTGGGTGAGTGTTTGCGCCTGGGGCCAGGGGAATTAAAAAGCGGTGGTTTTCGCCGTGAATCGATCCTGGCCGATACGGTAGAAGCGCTGATCGGCGGCGTATTTTTGGACAGCGATATTCAAACCGTTGAGCGGTTGATCCTGGACTGGTATCGCAGCCGGCTGGATGAAATCAGCCCCGGTGATAAGCAGAAAGACCCGAAAACCCGTTTGCAGGAGTTCCTGCAGGGCCGGCATCTGCCATTACCGGCTTATCTGGTGGTGCAAGTCCGTGGTGAGGCGCACGATCAGGAATTTACCATCCATTGCCAGGTGAGTGGTTTAAGCGAGCCCGTAGTAGGTACGGGTTCAAGCCGTCGCAAAGCCGAACAGGCCGCGGCGGAACAGGCGCTGAAAAAGCTGGAGCTTGAATGAGCGAAGAGAAGCAATACTGCGGGTTTATCGCGATCGTTGGCCGGCCAAACGTGGGCAAATCCACGTTGCTGAACCAACTGCTGGGGCAAAAAGTCTCCATTACGTCGCGTAAGCCGCAAACCACGCGCCACCGTATCATGGGCATCGATACCGATGGGCCTTACCAAGCCATCTACGTGGATACCCCCGGGCTGCATATCGAAGAAAAGCGCGCCATCAACCGGCTGATGAACCGTGCGGCGAGCAGCTCCATCGGCGACGTCGAGCTGGTGATTTTCGTGGTGGAAGGCACCAACTGGACCGACGACGATGACATGGTGCTTAACAAGCTGCGCAGCCTGAAATGCCCGGTGTTGCTGGCGATCAACAAAGTTGACAACGTCACCGATAAAGGCAAGCTGTTGCCGCATATTGCGTTTCTCAGCCAGCAGATGAATTTCCTCGATGTCGTGCCGATCTCTGCGGAAAAAGGCATGAACGTGGACACCATCGCCGCTATCGTGCGTAAACAGTTGCCGGAAGCGGAACACCACTTCCCGGAAGACTACATCACCGATCGTTCCCAGCGTTTTATGGCTTCGGAAATCATTCGTGAAAAACTGATGCGTTTCCTCGGCGAAGAGCTGCCTTATTCTGTGACGGTCGAGATCGAGCAGTTTGTTGCCAACGATCGCGGCGGCTATGACGTGCACGGCCTGATTCTGGTTGAACGTGAAGGCCAGAAGAAAATGGTGATCGGCAATAAAGGCAGCAAAATCAAAACGATCGGTATTGAAGCGCGCCAGGATATGGAACAGATGTTCGAAGCCAAAGTGCATCTGGAGCTGTGGGTGAAAGTGAAATCCGGCTGGGCTGATGACGAACGTGCATTGCGTAGCCTGGGCTATGTTGACGATCTGAAGTAACCCATCATGGATGGCTGGGAGCGCGCTTTCGTCCTGCATGGGCGGCCGTACAGTGAAACCAGCCTGATGCTGGATCTGTTCACGGAAGGGCATGGCCGGGTGCGTTTACTGGCCAAAGGCGCGCGCAGCCGCCGCTCCAATCTGAAGGGCTCGTTGCAGCCCTTTACACCGCTGCTGGTGCGCTGGGGTGGGCGCGGCGAAATCAAAACGCTGCGCGGCGCAGAGGCCGTCTCTCTTGGTTTACCGCTCAGCGGCATGATGCTCTACAGCGGCCTGTATGTGAACGAGCTGTTGTCGCGCGTGCTGGAGCAGGAAGCCAACTACTCGGTGCTGTTTTTCGATTACCTGCAGTGTTTGCAGGCGCTGGCCGGCGAGGACAGTTCGCCGGAGCACGCCCTGCGCCAGTTTGAGTTGGCCTTGTTGCATCACCTGGGGTACGGCGTTGATTTCCTGCACTGCGCCGGCAGCGGCCAGCCTGTCGATGACGGCATGACCTACCGCTACCGCGAAGAAAAAGGTTTTATCGCCAGCCTGGTGGTGGATCACTACAGCTTCACCGGCCGCGAGCTACGGGCGCTGGCGCAGCGCCAGTTTCCGGATGCGGCGACGCTGCGCGCCGCCAAACGTTTTACCCGCATCGCGCTGAAACCCTATCTGGGCGGCAAACCGTTGAAAAGCCGCGAGCTGTTTCGCCAGTTTGTGCGCAAAGCCTCCCCACCTCCGGTCGACGACGCCTAGTCGCCTTTCTGCTTTTGCCGTAAACTGCCTGTACTTTGTCATTGTTATTTAGAAGGTTGTCATGGCTGATTTATTGCTCGGCGTTAACATCGATCATATCGCCACGTTACGTAACGCGCGTGGAACCCAATACCCGGATCCGGTTCAGGCGGCATTTATTGCCGAGCAGGCCGGCGCGGACGGCATTACGGTGCACCTGCGTGAAGACCGCCGCCACATCACCGATCGCGACGTGCGCCTGCTGCGCCAAACTATCCAGACGCGCATGAACCTGGAAATGGCGGTGACGGATGAAATGGTGGCGATTGCCGTTGAGCTTAAGCCGCACTTCTGCTGCCTGGTGCCGGAAAAACGCGAAGAGGTTACTACCGAAGGCGGCCTGGATGTCGCCGGCCAGTTGGATAAAATGGCGGTGGCCGTGGCTCGCCTGGCGCAGGCGGGGATTGCGGTTTCTTTGTTTATCGATCCTGACGCGCGCCAGATTGATGCCGCGGTGGCCGTCGGCGCGCCGTTTATCGAAATCCACACCGGTGCCTATGCCGATGCGCAGGGCGAACAGGCCACCCAGGCTGAACTGGCGCGCATTGTTGAAGCGGCGCGCTACGCAGCCAGCAAAGGGCTGAAAGTGAATGCCGGCCATGGCCTGACCTACCACAACGTGCAGCCGATCGCTGCGCTTCCGGAAATACATGAGCTGAATATCGGCCACGCGATTATCGGCCAGGCGGTAATGAGCGGCCTGCCGGCGGCGGTGGCGCAGATGAAGCAACTGATGCGGGAAGCGCGCCGCTGATGGCTGTACTGGGGCTAGGCACCGACATCGTTGAAATCGCGCGCATCGAGGCTGTGGTGGCGCGCAGCGGCGATCGTCTGGCGCGGCGCGTGCTCAATCAGGCGGAGTGGGCGCTGTTTTTGCAACATCAGCAACCGGTGCGCTTTTTAGCCAAGCGTTTTGCGGTCAAGGAAGCGGCGGCGAAAGCGTTCGGCACCGGCATTCGCAATGGCCTGGCCTTCAATCAGTTCGAGGTGTTCAACGACGCGCTCGGTAAACCCAACATTCGCCTGCACGCGCGCGCCGCCGAGCTGGCGCAGCAAATGGGCATCACGTCGATTCATGTGTCACTGGCGGATGAACGCCGCTACGCCTGCGCGACGGTAATTATTGAAGGCTA
This sequence comes from Gibbsiella greigii, assembly GCF_039540155.1. Lineage (NCBI taxonomy): Bacteria > Pseudomonadati > Pseudomonadota > Gammaproteobacteria > Enterobacterales > Yersiniaceae > Gibbsiella > Gibbsiella greigii. The sequence goes on along the minus strand of NZ_BAABEM010000011.1, from coordinate 30,378 downwards.
AAGCTAAAGCGCAATGCTTTGAACAACTGCGCCGGCCGCGGGCTTACAGCCGGTCGGCGTGGTGCAGCACCACGAACTTTTCCCACAGCTGTTCCTGGCTTTCCACCCGCTGCGGATCGGTAATGATGGTGTTATCGATGGGGCAAACCTGCTGGCAGGTCGGGGTATCATAATGGCCGACGCATTCCGTGCAGCGGTCGCTGTCTATCTGGTAAATATTGTCCCCCATAGAGATGGCCTGATTAGGGCACTCTGGTTCGCACATATCGCAGTTGATGCACCGCTTCGTTATTAGTAACGCCATATCAATCACTTACGAGTTTAATCTGTTAAAATCTTGCGGTTATATGCTTTTTTATTCCGTGCGGTGTGTGTTTATATTTCAAACATTGAAAAACCATGTTCAGCAACACAGAATGGCAACACATGTTTTTTTAGCCCCCAGATTTAACCTCATGTGTGAGCTTACTGCTGGTGGCCTCTGATACACGGGAATATCAATGCCGCGCACTGTAACACAGATGCAGGATATCCCCAAAAATGATGATTTCTTGGCCGCATCTGCGCGCTGGGAAGACTGCAAGCCGCCTTACGCAAGTTCACACATAAGAGTCTGTGTTGCTGCTGCCAAAATCATTTTGGCGCATCTCGGACAAGCCAGGCGTTCAAAGTACGAAAAGGATAATTACCTCCGCATAGATTTTAGCAAGGCGGGAAAAGTTACATTCTATGCTGAGTTCCCAAAGAAAATGGGGCTGAAGGGTAAAACGCTGGGGGAGGATAGTTACAAAACCTACTGTACCAGGACAAAGCAAATCGCCGCTGCGTTTGGTGGTCGCGAAGTGTTCAGCGATGTGACGTATAATCGCCTGCTTGAAGTGTTCGATCTCTGGATTGAAACAAAATCCAACAATCAGGCTCTGGAGCTATCGGCGGAACTTAGGCGCACCGCGTTACTGTAACGGGCGCAACGTTGCCGCCAGCCTGCCGAGTGACTACATCTCATCGAGAGTCCAGAAACCGACGCCGTCCCGTCTGTTTACTGATATCGAGTCTATCGCGGGGCTGTGGCTTAATATCGCTGCAGCCAGATCTGTGCATCAAAAAAACGCAATGAGATACATGATCCTCACAGGCGTCAGGCCGATCAACGTCAGTAACTTGCGATGGAGCTTTGTCAATGATTCGGCTGGGGAGATAGTGTATCCGGCTGGGGGGGATTACCCACCTACGCAGGAGACGCAGGTTGAGTCCGTCAAGGTGGGTAAGAAGATTACGGGCAGACTGTGCCCGGAGAATAATTTATTCGCTGGAGCCCGAAAACCACCAGTTGAAAAAGCGTTCAGTACATGGTTTTATTATTCATTAATAATTATTCACTATTGCTGCGTAAGGTCAGGTACGTTGTCACTAGAGTCTGCAGAGTGGTTTAGCCGGAATGGCATAGAGTGTTCACGGGTCAGAGCCCGTAATTCGGGCTTTCCGAAACATCTTCACGATGAATATGTCATCAGTGCAAACCTGACGGGGGTAGAGGAAATCTGGCTGGCAGGAAAAACCGCGTATGTTAAAAGTGGTCAGGTTACCTTATACAATCCGGGAACCATTCAGGCTTCGCGTTTTGATACTCAAGCCGTGGAATTCATCAGTGTGCACATACCCCAGACAGTGATAAAAATACATGCAGATGAAGACAATCTTAACAGCGCTCATGAAGCCCCTGTTCTGCGAGAAGGTATAATCAATAACACTCGCCTGTTTGACGCGCTGTACCGTTTTGCAACATCAGCCCGGCTGGAGCCGGGCATGGATGAGGAGCAGGAACTAATTTTACTTTGTGGTGAGCTAATTGAGACGCCAGCTCTACTTCAGAGAGGTGATGAGCAGAAAATCAATGTTGTTATCGGGTATTTGCAGGAGCACCTCAGCGCAAAACCGCAGCTGGAGATACTCGCACAGCTGGCGGGGATGAGCAAATATCATCTTGTTCGCTTCTTTACCCGGCATACGGGTATGCCGCCTCTGCAGTATCATATGCAGCTTCGTCTGCACCATGCCCGCGACTTGCTTCGCAGAAACGTCCATCCGCTAGATGCGGCGATAATGCTGGGATTTTACGATCAGAGTCATTTCATTAATGCATTTCGCAAAGTGATGGGAACAACACCCCATCACTATGCTTCGCAGGTCAGATCAGGTCATCATAAACTCCCGGTACCCTGACACGATCACGTAAAGCGCAAAATAGCTGAATATGAGCGCTGAGGCTATGTAGGAATATTTAAGCAGGCGCTGGCCAAGTAGTTTGCCTCCAAAACTTCCAATCAGGCACAGGACACAGGTCCAGAACATTCCCGCGATGAAAAAGCCACTCAGAAACCAGGACGTTGCCGTAACGCTATGCTGGCCCATCCGGGATATCAGCGCACCGCCCACTGTCGCAAACCACAGAATGGCGGTGGGGGAGGACATGGCAAGCACCACACCCCGGTTAAATTCACGCAGCAGCGGGCTATACTGATGAGTTTCGCTCACGTTCAGCTCTGAAGGTTGCCTGAAAGCGGCCATCAGCATTTTGCCGGCGAACCACAGAAGCATAGCACCACCGCCAATCCACAGTATCCAGCGTACTGCTTCATACTGAAGCAGTACAGCCATTCCCGCCAGCGCCAGTAATGCATATGCCAGGTCACCCACACAAGTCCCCATTCCCAGCCAGAAACCATGAAAATATCCGCGTTGCATGGCAAGGGTAATCATAGCGATATTGGCAATCCCGATATCAAGACACAGCGAAAGGCTCAGTAAGAAACCACTTGAAAACTCGATCATAACGTAAAGCCTTTAATCTTCTGGTCGTACTCGATCATGTCGACAGTTTTACCCAACCGGTTCAGCAGCAGATCCGCCGCTTCACGCTGATGATGAGGTGAATAGCATTGCAGGAATGCCAGGGCGGCCTCTGTATCACCCTGCAATACAGAGTGTGTCATTGCTGTTGCCAGTGCCGTCAGAGCAGGCTTCACCGCGCTGAGTTCCACCACATAATGCGTCCCACTCCAGTTCAGGCACTTGTGTTCAGTTAGCCACTTGAGCTGTATATAGGCCGCCTCTGCGTCAGGATAATCACACGGGCCGCGGCGCAAATATCGCAGCATTTCCAGCAAGAAAATTTTTAACTGCAACGTCTCATTCAGCTGCAGGGCCTGCCGGGAAGGCTCCGTCAGGCACATCAGCAGTCCAAACACATCCGCCAGAGCTTCCTGCACAACCATTGATCCCCATCTGTCTTGTTTACTTAACTGGCCAAACATCATCTTTTCAAAGACAACGGAATGCCCAAGATCATGACCGCGGAACCAGGCAATCAGGTGCCGGGCACAGAGAGTGCAGTTCGGGATAGATTCATGATGCCAGCCAAGCAAAGAAGCCTGGGACCGGGCAAACCGTTCAAACAGGTTCAGATATGTATTCGCAAACACGATGGTGCGCTTCTGAGGTGCATATTTCACGCCTTCATCTTCAGGGAAAAAATAGGCGAAATGCTTTGGGTAGCTGTTAGCTTCGCCGGCAATGGCAAACAGGTCGACAATTTTGTAGCGGCATCCAGGCAGCGCAACCAGCCGCTGGTCGATATGGTTTTGCAGCCAGCACAGGTTGTCAGGAAAGAGGTCATCCACCGCATCCGAAACTTCCTGCAGTCCGCGATTGGGTAATCCAAACCAGGCGGAATAATGCTGCGTGCGGGACTTACCTACCCATGTCGACATGTAACCTATTCCCTGCACCAGCTCCTGTTCATCCAGCGCTGCTATCTGCGGGAGAAGTTCTCTTGCTGTGCTGGCGTCACAGAGGATTTCTGCGCGTAACTGCAACGCTTTGCAGGTATCCGGATCGTCAAATTCCTGCGCAAGCTTAAAACAGATAATGCTGAGCTTTTCTTCAACAGACTGAAGCAACGTACTCCCGGTTCGTGTGGAAACAGGGTGAATATGACTGGCCGCTTCTGCAAGACGCGTAGCCTGGTGGATAAGGTCCAGCGCCGCGGGCGAAAGTGAGTCAGGCAGAGGGATATCCATCATGTGGATATGGTATGAGTCAGCAGCAGGCCAGAACGGTGTCGTAAACATAAAATTCCCTTCCATTATCAGTAACGAGAAGTTTACTTAACCATTGCATCTGTAATCGGTATTGGAAGAAATTGCGGTCGAGTCCGTCAAGGTGGTGTAAATACAGTGTCAGCTTTCCGGCCCGGTAATGTGCCTGTTATGCGTTAATCGCCAGGTGTTTCTATTACATCGTTATCTGCAGTCTGTTCTATCTCCGCCATGCTGTGTTGTGGCGGGTAGCGGTTTTGCAGCAACCATTCCTCGTTCTGCTCCGTCAGTACCGCCCCCAGAAGCCCCATGACTCCCTCTTCGTTGGGGAAAATGCCTACCACGTTAGCACGGCGTTTCACTTCCTTGTTTAGACGCTCCAACGTGTTCGTGGAGTGGATTTTCACCCGATGCGCCTTCGGGAAAGCAAAGTACGCCTGCACATCTGCTTCGGCGTCGTCTATCATCTCCGTGACTGCCGGCAAGCACTTCTCCAACTGACCGGCCACTTCCCGCCGGGTCGCATGGAAGCTTTTCTCATCTGTCTGCACGAATACCTGCTGCAGCGCCTGCATCCATGTGTGGTGTCCTTAACAGGCTATCTATCAGATAGTTTGCCCTTAAATATCGACCACAAGCCACTGATCTGACTCTTCAAACATCTCTTCCAACAGCCGGCTCAGCTTCTCTTTTTCCGTCTTGCTGGCATCAGTGTTTAGCCCATTGGCTTGCATAGGTTTTACCCTGACGTCAGCATCAGGGTAAACTTTGTGTACGCGCTTGGTGAGTTCTGCCTTGATGATGTCTGCTGCGCCAGGCAGTTCGGCAACGTTGCGCTTATCAAAAACCAGTTCCACAAACATTTTCCAGATTTGATCAAGTAAAGGATTACTGGATTTGGAGTAAGTTTGTGTTGCTGGTGATTGTGTCGATGAATTTTTAGGAGGAGAGCTGGGAACGCAATTGGTAACGCGTTTTTATAAAAAATTGATTAAAAAGCAAAATAAATCAAAGCACGCACATATCGCAGTTGATGCATTTACGTGTGATTAGCAGGGCCATGGTCAATCTCTCATTATTTACAGGGGGAACTTTTCGGAGCGCAGATTATACGCGTTACACCAATTTTTTCATCAATTGTTCACTGTGGCGGATGCGATCGCGTGCGTGATCGGGATCGTGCTGGATCAGCGCCATGAAGAGCAGATCGGTCAGCGCGAACTGCGCCGTGCTGGAAGAGATTGCGGCGCTGCGGGTATTGGGCTCTTCGGCGATGGTATACAGGCAGTGATCGGCCCGCTGCTGCAAGGCGTTGGGGGTAAAGCTGGTCAACGCCAGCACGCTGGCGCCAGCAAGGCGCGCCTCTTCCGCCGCCAGATTTACTTCCCGCCGCGCACCGCTGAATGAAATCGCCACCAGCAAATCCTGTTTTTCCATCGCCTGCACCGCGGCCAACTGCACGTGGGTATCCGCTTCGGCAGTGGCCATCACCCCGATTTTAAGCAGTTTGAAGCAAAAATCCTTGGCCACCAGGCTGGAGGCGCCCACGCCCACCAGGATAATGCGCCGCGCCTGGCGCAGCATCTCCAGCGCTTGCGCCAGGCGATCCTCACTGTTGATATCCAGCGTAGCGCGCAGCGCCGCCTGCTTTTCGGCCAGCAGTTTTTCGCCCACGGTCTTCAGTGCGTCACTGCTGAGGATCTGGTTGTGCACCGGCACCACCGTCTCTGCCGGTGTATGGGCCAGGGTTTCATTGAGCGCCAGTTTCAGCGCCGGGAAGCCTTTGTAGCCCATTTTTTGGGCGAATTTCACCACTGCCGACTGGCTCACGCCGATGAGATCGGCCAGCTTTTGCGAACTGATATGGCAAACCTGCTCGGTATTGTGCAAAAGAAAGTCTGCCAGTTTGCGATCGTTCTGCGCCAACGTTGGGTACAGTTGGCGAATGCGCAGTAAGGTATTCATTGAATCCTTTCCTTTGAGCCAGCGGAGCTGGCAGTCAAAAAAACGTTAAATTTTTCCGTGCGTACGCATTTAAAATAGCAAATAGCGCTCGCTTTGTTGCATAAAGTATTCAAAAATTAATCAATTAGAGAATTGAACGTGTAAAAGGTGATGAGATGGATTTAGGGGCTTTAGTATCAGAAACCCGCAATCCGGCGACTATGGCGCTTGATGAGATGAGCACGCTTGAAATGGTGGCCTGCTTTAACCGGGAAGATCACAACGTGCCGGAGGCGGTAGCACAGGTGTTGCCGGCGATTGCGCAGGCGGTGGATCTGGCCGCGGCGGCGCTGCAGGCCGGCGGGCGCTTAATCTACCTGGGGGCCGGCACCAGCGGCCGCCTGGGGGTGCTGGATGCTTCGGAATGCCCACCGACCTTTGGCGTGCCGCATGGCATGGTGGTGGGGCTGATCGCCGGTGGGCCGGGGGCGCTGCTGAAAGCGGTGGAAGGGGCGGAAGATAATGCCGCCTTGGGCGAAGAAGACCTGCGGGCGTTAAACCTGGCCGCCACCGATATGGTGATTGGCCTGGCCGCTTCCGGGCGCACGCCGTATGTGATCGGCGCATTGCGCTATGCGCGCCAGTTGGGCTGCCCGACGGCGGCTATTTCCTGCAACCCCGGTTCGCCGATAGCAAAAGAAGCGCAGGTGGCCATTTCCCCGGTGGTCGGCCCTGAAGCGCTGACCGGCTCCACGCGCATGAAGTCCGGCACTGCGCAAAAGCTGGTGTTGAATATGATCTCAACTGGCGCGATGGTCAAACTGGGCAAGGTGTATCAGAACCTGATGGTGGATGTGAAAGCCACCAATGAAAAGTTGGTGGATCGCGCCTGCCGTATCGTCGTCGAAGCCACCGGCGCGGAACGTAGCGCGGCGCAGGCGGCGCTGGCGCAAACGGGGTTTGAGGTAAAACCAGCGATCCTGATGATATTGGCCGGCGTTGATGCACCCGAAGCCCAGCGGCGCCTGCGCCAGCACCAGGGCTATTTGCGTGCGGCGTTAGGCCTGCAGCTCTGATGGCCTGCGTTGGGGCCGTGCCGGTATCCGGAGTGCGGCCTCAGTTGTATCTGCCCGGCGGGGTGATTACGATAGCCGCTGGGCGTATGTTTGCCCGAATGCTGGGTTTAACCTCCAAAGGAGTCAGGTTTGAATGACCAACAGGGCCAGGAGGCCATAGAAGGTTACCGCGTCGTCTTTTTCGATCTGGACGGTACGTTGCATCAGGAAGACATGTTCGGCAGCTTTCTGCGCTTTTTGCTGCGTAATATGCCATTGAACTTGCTGTTGGTGGTGCCGCTGTTGCCAATCGTCGGGCTGGCCATGCTGGTGATGGGGCGCGCGGCGCGCTGGCCGATGAGCGTGCTGCTGTGGGCCATCACCTTCGGCCGTCGCGAAGCCCGGTTGAAAGCGCTGGAGCAGCAGTTCGTCAGCGAGTTCCGCGCGAAGGTCACCGCTTTTCCCGTGGTGCAACTGCGCCTGCGGCAATACCTTGAATCGCACGATGCGCAGGTGTGGTTGATCACCGGCTCGCCAGAGCGCCTGGTGGAGCAGGTCTATCGCGATTCGGCTTTTCTGCCCGGGGTGCGGCTAGTGGGCAGCCAGATGGCGCGCCGCCACGGCGGCTGGGTGCTAGCAATGCGCTGTCTTGGCGTGCAGAAAGTGGTGCAATTGGAACAACGGCTGGGCGCGCCGCTCAAGCTGTACAGCGGCTACAGCGACAGCAAGCAGGACAACCCGCTGCTGTTTTTTTGCGAACACCGTTGGCGGGTGAGCAAGAAGGGCGAACTGCAGCAGTTGGAATGAAAAAAGGGCGGATTTCCGCCCTTTGCCGTTTCTGGCGGCATAGCCAAACGATAGCGGGGGGCACTCACGCGGCATTGCCGGGCCCCGCCGGGTGTGTATAATGCCCGCCGCAAAAGCGCCCGAGGAGCCATGCCATGACCGAACATAATGATGAATATTGGATGCGCCAGGCATTGCGGCTTGCTCTGCGTGCGCAGGAGGAAGGCGAGGTGCCGGTCGGGGCGCTGCTGGTGCTGGACAACCAGGTGATTGGCGAAGGCTGGAACCGGCCGATCGGCCGCCACGATCCAACGGCCCATGCGGAAATTATGGCGCTGCGCCAGGGCGGGGCGGTGTTGCAAAACTACCGTTTGCTGAACGCCACGCTGTATGTGACGCTAGAGCCGTGCGTTATGTGCGCTGGCGCGATGATCCACAGCCGCATCGGCCGCCTGGTCTACGGCGCGGCGGATATGAAAACCGGCGCGGCCGGTTCGTTGCTGGATATCCTGCGCCACCCTGGCATGAATCACCAACTGACTATTACCGCCGGTGTGTTAGCCGATGACTGTGCGGGGATGCTGAGCGCGTTCTTCCGCCAGCGCCGCGAGCAGCAAAAGGCCTTAAAGCTGGCGCGTCGAGCGGAGAAAGGCGAGCAATAAGCGTGGGCCATGCGGCTCACCGCTGTTGATTGAGCGCCAGCTCCGGCGCAACAGCCGGGTAGCTATACTTCTGCGTTGCCGCTTTCTTTTCTTTTTCCACCAAATACCCTACCAGGCTGACGTGATAGCGGCGGATATTCTCTACGTAGGAGTAAGCCTCGCGCCCGCGCGCGTAGCCGTAGGTCAGATGTGGGTAGTAGCGTTTCTGGCTGAGCATCGGCAGGCGTTGTTTTACATCCACCCAACTGTCCGGGTTGCCTTTTTGCATTTTTGTCAGCTTGCGGGCATCCAGCATATGGCCCCAGCCCATGTTATAGGCGGCCAAGGCAAACCAGATGCGCTCATCTTCCGGCACGCTGTCTGGCACCTTGTCCATCAGGCGCTGCAGGTAGAGCGCACCGCCCTGGATGCTTTCTTCCGGATCCAGGCGATTATTCACCCCCAGCCCATCGGCCGTGGCGCGTGTCAGCATCATCAAACCGCGTACGCCGGTAGGGGAGGTGGCCTGCGGGTTCCAGTGTGATTCCTGATAGGCGATCGCCGCCAGCAACGTCCAATCGATCTCGTTGGCATAGTGTTCAAACAGCGTGCGGAAGTTCGGCAGCACGGTATCGATCGCCGAGAGAAACGTCTTGGTATCGACATAATCAAAGCTGCCAACGTGGCCAAGGTATTTTTCTTCCAGCTTTGCCAGCGTGCCGTCTTCCACCATCTTGCTATAGAAATCGAGCATCGCGGCGTACAGGCTGTCGTCATTCATGCGTTTGAAATACCAGGTAACGGGTTCTTCGTCGGTCACGTCGAACGCCACCGCCAACTGTGGGTGAATGCGCTGCAGCAGGGCGATCGTCACCGAATCGCCCACGGTGTAATCCAGCTTGTTGTCGGCAACCTGTTCGAGCAGCTCTTTTGAGGTTTGGTCGCTGGCGGCTTCCCAACTGAGCGCCGGGAAGGTGGCCTGCTTGAGCTGTTTCAACGTGCTGGCATGCGCCGAGCCGGAAGCAACCCCCAGCCGGCCTTTGATATCGGCAAAGCTTTTCGGCCGCGGCGTGCCCAGGCGATAGACCAACTGCTGGGAAACAGAGTAATAAGCCGGGCCGGTGCGCGCACGGCTGATGCGCTCCTGGTTGTAGATCAGCCCAGCGGCCAGCAGATCGGCATCGCCGTCGTCCAGATCGTCAAACAGATCGTTGATGTTCTGGTGCGCCTGCACAACCAGCTTCACGCCCAGGTAATCGGCAAAGCGTTTTGCCAGCTCGTAGTCAAGCCCTCCCGGCCCTTGCGGGGTCGAGAAGTAGGTGACCGGTGAATTTAACGTGCTAATCCGTAGTTCCCCACGGGATTTGATGGCATCAAGTTGCCCACCCTGCCCATTGCGCCAGGCAATATTGGGCCATAAGGCAAGCGCCAGGAGCAAGGCGACAATACCGATCAGTATGTAATTTATTTTTATACGTTTCAAAAAGTTATCCGCTGGTGACACATAAACACCGCTGGTTTTCTACCGTAAATTTGTTATGGTTAAATCAACAGTGTCGGGGCATTTTGCGCAACAAAACGCCAGTGTGCAACTTTATTGACACGTTATGACAATTTGCCCGGCCGGTGCGCTTTTATTAATTATCGCCACGCAAACGGTTTCGTCAGCGGCGTGGATTCTCTATAATGGCGCGCGTTTTCCCCCTGTTGCGCCCAATGAAGTGCTGAAGTCAGTTGCTTCGAAGACGAGAGAACTTTGATTATGGAAATACTGCGTGGTTCGCCCGCTTTGTCGGCCTTTCGTATTACTAAACTGCTGTCCCGCTTTCAGGACGCTCAACTTCCGGTTAGTGATATTTACGCCGAATACGTTCACTTTGCCGATGTCAGCGCGCCGCTAAGCGCTGAAGAGCACGCCAAACTGCAGCGCCTGCTCAAATACGGCCCCTCTCTCGCCGAACACGCCCCTGAAGGGCGGCTACTGCTGGTGACCCCGCGCCCCGGCACCATTTCGCCGTGGTCTTCCAAAGCGACCGATATTGCCCATAACTGCGGCCTGGCGCAGGTTGTGCGCCTGGAGCGCGGCCTGGCGTTTTACGTTACGGCGCCGCAGTTGGCGCCGGCCCAGTGGCAGCAACTGGTGGCGCTGCTGCACGATCGTATGATGGAAACCGTATTCAGCGATTTGCAGCAGGCCGAGCAACTGTTTTCTCATCATCAACCGGCGCCGTACCAGACGGTGGACGTGTTGGGTGAAGGGCATGCAGCGCTGGAGCAGGCCAACGTCCGGCTGGGTCTGGCGCTGGCGCAGGATGAAATCGACTATCTGCTGCAGGCCTTTACCGGCCTGGGGCGCAACCCGACCGACATCGAACTGTATATGTTCGCGCAGGCCAACTCTGAGCACTGCCGCCACAAAATTTTCAACGCCGACTGGATCATCGACGGCGAACAGCAGCCTAAATCGCTGTTCAAAATGATCAAGAACACCTTCGAGAAAACCCCCGACTACGTGTTGTCCGCCTATAAAGACAACGCCGCGGTGATGGAAGGCTCATCGGTTGGGCGCTTTTTCGCCGCGCCGGAAAACGGCAAATATGATTACCATCAGGAAGATGCGCATATCCTGATGAAGGTGGAAACCCACAACCACCCAACGGCGATCTCGCCGTGGCCAGGAGCGGCAACCGGCTCCGGCGGCGAGATCCGCGATGAAGGCGCCACCGGGCGCGGTGCCAAGCCTAAAGCGGGCCTGGTGGGGTTCTCGGTTTCCAACCTGCGAATTCCGGGGTTTGAACAGCCGTGGGAGCAGGATTTCGGCAAGCCGTCACGCATTGTGACCGCACTGGATATCATGACCGACGGCCCGCTGGGCGGCGCTGCGTTTAACAACGAATTCGGCCGTCCGGCGCTGGTGGGCTACTTCCGCACTTATGAAGAACAGGTCAACAGCCACAACGGCGTTGAGCTGCGCGGTTACCATAAACCGATCATGCTGGCCGGCGGCATCGGCAACATTCGTGCCGAACACGTGCAGAAAGGGGAAATCACCGTCGGCGCCAAGCTGGTGGTGTTGGGCGGCCCGGCGATGAACATCGGCCTGGGCGGCGGCGCGGCTTCTTCCATGGCTTCCGGCCAGTCTGACGCCGATCTGGACTTTGCTTCGGTGCAGCGCGACAACCCGGAAATGGAACGCCGTTGCCAGGAAGTGATCGATCGCTGCTGGCAACTGGGGCAGGCAAACCCGATTCTGTTTATCCACGATGTGGGCGCCGGCGGCCTTTCGAACGCCATGCCGGAGCTGGTGAGCGACGGCGGCCGCGGCGGCCGCTTTGAGCTGCGTGATATCCTTAACGATGAGCCGGGCATGAGCCCGCTGGAAGTGTGGTGTAACGAATCTCAGGAGCGTTACGTACTGGCGGTGGCGCCGGAGCAGATGGCACAGTTCGACGAAATCTGCCGCCGTGAGCGCGCGCCGTATGCGGTGATTGGTGAAGCTACCGAAGAACAGCACCTGTCGTTGAGCGATCGCCACTTTGGCAATAAGCCTATCGATATGCCGCTGGACGTGCTGTTGGGCAAAACACCGAAGATGACCCGCGATGTGGCGCGCTTGCCGGCGCCCGGTGAAGCGATCGATCGTGCCGGTATCACCCTCGCCGATGCGGTAAAACGCGTGCTGCATTTGCCGGCCGTGGCCGAGAAAACCTTCCTGATCACCATTGGCGACCGTAGCGTAACCGGCATGGTGGCGCGCGATCAGATGGTCGGCCCCTGGCAGGTGCCGGTGGCCGATTGCGCGGTGACCACCGCCAGCCTGGACAGCTATTACGGCGAGGCGATGTCGATCGGCGAACGTGCGCCGGTGGCGCTGTTGGATTTTGCCGCTTCCGGCCGCCTGGCGGTGGGCGAAGCGTTAACCAACCTGGCGGCGACGGATATCGGCTCTCTGAAGCGTGTGAAACTTTCCGCCAACTGGATGGCCGCAGCCGGCCACCCGGGCGAAGACGCCGGCTTGTACGATGCCGTGAAGGCGGTGGGCGAAGAACTGTGCCCGGCGCTTGGCATTACCATTCCGGTGGGCAAAGACTCCATGTCGATGAAAACCCGCTGGCAGGAAGGCAACGAACAACGCGAGATGATTTCGCCATTGTCGTTGGTGATCACCGCGTTCGCCCGCGTGGAAGACGTGCGCCGCACCGTGACGCCGCAATTGCGTACGGATAAAGGCGACACCGAACTGCTGCTGATCGATCTGGGCAACGGCCACAACGCGTTGGGGGCAACGGCGCTGGCGCAGGTTTATCGCCAACTGGGTGACAAACCGGCCGATGTGCGCAGCGCCGAACAACTGGCGGGCTTCTTCAATGCCATGCAGCAGTTGGTGGCCGACGGCGCACTGCTGGCCTATCACGATCGCGCCGACGGCGGCCTGTTGGTCACGCTGGTAGAAATGGCCTTTGCCGGCCACTGCGGCGTGGAAGTGGATATTCAGGCGCTGGGCAGCGATGCACTGGCGGCATTGTTCAACGAAGAACTGGGCGCAGTGATCCAGGTTACGGCTGAACAGCGCGCGGCGGTGCAACAGGTGTTTGCTCAGCATGGCCTGGTAGATAACGTACACCCGATTGGCCGCGTGCAAGCGGGCGATCGCTTTGTTATCACCCAGGATGGCAAGCCGGTGTACAGCGAAAGCCGTACCCATCTGCGCACTTGGTGGGCAGAGACCACCTGGCAGATGCAGCGCCTGCGCGACAACCCAGAGTGCGCCGATCAGGAACATCAGGCCAAGCAGGACGACAACGATCCGGGCCTGAACGTGAAGCTGACCTTTGCACTGGAAGAAGATGTCGCCGCGCCTTATATCGCCACCGGCGCGCGGCCGAAGGTCGCCGTGCTGCGTGAGCAGGGCGTCAACTCGCATGTGGAAATGGCCGCGGCGTTCCACCGCGCCGGCTTCGATGCGGTGGATGTGCACATGAGCGATCTGCTGGCCGGGCGTATCGGCCTGGAAGATTTCCACACGCTGGTGGCCTGCGGCGGGTTCTCTTACGGCGACGTGCTGGGCGCCGGGGAAGGCTGGGCGAAGTCTATCCTGTTCAATGCGCGCGTGCGCGATGAATTCGAAACCTTCTTCCACCGCCCGCAGACCTTGGCATTAGGGGTGTGTAATGGTTGCCAGATGATGTCTAACCTGCGCGAACTGATCCCGGGTGCTGAGCACTGGCCGCGCTTTGTCCGCAACCTGTCAGAGCGCTTTGAGGCGCGTTTTAGCTTGGTGGAAGTGGCGGCAAGCCCATCGCTGTTTATGGAGGGTATGGCCGGTTCCCGGATGCCGATTGCGGTTTCCCACGGCGAAGGCCATGTGGAAGTGCGTGATGCCGCGCACCTGGCTGCGCTGGAAAGCAGCAGCCTGGTGGCGCTGCGGTTTGTTGATAACGCCGGCCAGGTAACCGAAACTTACCCAGCCAACCCGAATGGTTCGCCGAATGGGATCACGGCGGTGACCAGCGCCAATGGCCGCGCTACCGTGATGATGCCGCACCCGGAACGCGTGTTCCGTACGGTCAGCAACTCATGGCACCCGGATTCATGGGGTGAAGATAGCCCATGGATGCGCATGTTCCGCAATGCGCGTAAGCAATTAGGGTAATTGCGCTGAGGTAAATCATTCACCATGCGCCGGGGCGGCGCGTCAGTGAGTGCCTGGGAGCAGAGAGCATTCTGCGATCGGGGCGTGCTGGCGCAGCCAACCTGAAGTATGACGAGTATCTGCCTGTGTAACGTTGGCTGCTGTTGCGGCCAACGTGTTTTGTTTTCCACCCCATGTTGTGCCTGATATCCGCCATTGTCGGTTTTTAGCGACAAACCTGATTTCGCCTGTCGCCAAAAGGTGACATGCAATTCATTGATTTATATTCTGATTATATTTTCTGTGTTTGGATGTCGGGTTTTGGCGACGGTATAGCGAATTATCGTACGCCATTTGCCGGGCATTCCCCGATGAATTATCTATGCTGTAAAATAAAACTTATTATTTTCAATTTGTTATTTTTTATTTTGCAAGTTTGGCACGCCACATGCATTATACCCACCAGTTGCTCATTCAACTTTTTATGATGGTCCGGCATAGATCGGCAACATACCTCATAAGCCCAGAATGATGCCAAAGAAATGGTGCCTATCGTCCAACCAAACCGATAACAGCCGCGCAAGCGCTTTATCAAGCATCGGGCGACACGTGGAGTGAGGCACCGCCTGTATCGAGTTTTGGTGACGCATTCATCAAAACCGGATGCTCCGCCTTGGCTGCCTGGCGCAGCAATAACGATGTCACTTGTGATGCATCGGCCTGGGGCGAAACACAGCATCCACGCATTCCTGCCGCGGGGCACAGCGTTGCCCCGCGCTTCCCTGTCTTATCCGCTCTATAACCCGTCCCTCACTGCCGTCTCTATCCTGTTCTGTTGCCAACGCTGCTTTGGCGCCAAATACCGCTGCATGGTGGATAAATTGGTGCTTTTTTAAGGCTTATCCTGGCGGGGCGCCGTGGATCAGCGGATTCTTCCCGCCTGGGCTTTTTTCTTACCAGCGACTCGGTTAGCATCACAGCAGAAGAGAAACCATGAGATGATTTCGTTGAAAAAATGGCGTATATCCCCGCGCTCGCTGCGCCAACTGGTATTGATGGCCTTCCTGCTGGTGCTGCTGCCGTTGCTGGTCCTGGCGTATCAGGCCTACCAGAGCCTGGATCACCTGAGTGCGCAGGCGGCGGACATTAACCGCACCACGTTGGTTGATGCGCGCCGCAGTGAAGCGATGACCAGCGTGGCGCTGGAAATGGAACGCAGCTACCGCCAATACTGCGTGCTGGTGGATCCAACGCTGGCGCGGCTTTACCAAAATCAGCGCAAGCAGTATTCGCAAATGTTGGATGCCCATGCGCCGGTGTTGCCGGATGAACGCTATTATCAAACGTTGCGCGGCCTGCTGACGCAACTGGCGGCGATAAAATGCCACAATAGCGGCCCCGACGCCGATACCTCTGAATTGCTGGAATCTTTCTCCCGCTCAAACGCCGAAATGGTCCAGGCAACGCGCACGGTGGTGTTTTCCCGCGGCCAGCAGTTGCAACGGGCGATCGCCGAGCGTGGCCAGTTCTTTGGCTGGCAGGCGCTGCTGCTGTTTCTGGTCAGCGTGTTGCTGGTGGGTTTGTTTACCCGGATGATCATCGGCCCGGTCAAGGCGGTAGAACGCATGATCAACCGCCTTGGCGAAGGGCGGGCGCTGGGCAGCACTGCGACCTTCAAGGGGCCGCGTGAGCTGCGCTCCCTGGCGCAGCGCATTATCTGGTTGAGTGAGCGCCTGGCGTGGCTGGAATCACAGCGCCATGAGTTTTTGCGCCATATTTCGCATGAATTGAAAACGCCATTGGCCAGTATGCGCGAGGGCACCGAGCTGCTGGCGGATGAAGTGGTCGGCTCGCTGACGCCGGATCAAAAAGAGGTGGTGGCGATCCTCGATCAAAGCAGCCGCCATCTGCAACGCCTGATCGAACAGTTGCTGGACTATAACCGCAAGATGGCCGATGGGCCGGCGGAACATGAAAAGGTCGCGCTGGTCGCCCTGGTCGAGGCGGTGGTCGCCGCCCACAGTTTGCCCGCGCGCGCCAAACTGATCGCAACCGAGGTTGAACTCGAGGCGGAAATTTGCTGGGCAGAGCCTACGCTATTAATGCGTGTGCTGGATAATCTCTATTCCAATGCGGTGCACTACGGCAAGGAATCCGGTAACATTTGGATCCGCAGCCGCCGGGTTGGGCAACGCGTGCAGATCGATGTCGCCAATACCGGTACGCCGATTCCCGAGTCCGAACAAGCCATGATTTTTGAGCCTTTTTTCCAAGGGAGTCACCAGCGGAAAGGGGCGGTAAAAGGAAGTGGGCTGGGGTTGAGCATTGCTCGGGACTGTATCCGCCGCATGCGTGGAGAGTTGCAGTTGGTCAGCGTAGATGGCGCTGACGTCTGCTTCCGTATTGAATTGCCATTAACCGCCGAGAATGAATAAAAAATGTCTACATGGCTTAAACGCCCACGTCGCATAACGCGTGAACGAGCAACGCAGGGAGCGTTGCTCAACAAACATCCTCTTTCTTTATGGGGAATGCTTTTTTTAGCGCCGTTCCTGTTGGCGGGTTGCGCTGAACGCGCCGTGAGCGGCAGCCTGGCCCTGCAACAACAAGAAACCATCCCGGACAGCAAAGTGGTGGATTTTCGCCTTGCCGCCTGCGGCACACTGTGGCAGCTCGATGAACAGGAAACGCTGGAGAATTCGCTTTACTGGCTGCGTGCCATGGAATGTGCGGAAAGCCTGAGCGCCAATCAGGCGCGCACGCTGGCGAAAACCGTGGAAAATGGCCACTGGGACGGCGCCTTTAAGCAAGCTATCCTGCTTGGCGCCGCACAGCCCGTGGTGGCAGAGCGCCGGCAACAGGCCGAGCGCGTGAACAGCTACAGCCTGGAGTTCCCGAATGCGCTGCGCCCGTTACTGCAGATCTGGAGCCAGCAGCAGGCCTTGCAGATTGCGCTGGCTGATGAAAAGGCCCGTTATCAGCGGTTGCAGGAAAGCAGCGACAGCCAGATTGATGCGCTTCGCCAAAGCCAACTAGGCCTGCAAACGCAACTGCAGGAAACGTCGCGCAAGCTGGAAAACCTGACTGATATTGAGCGGCGGCTTTCTTCGCGCAAACAGTTGCAGGGCGACATTCCGGAAAACGCCACCCGGCCGGATAACAGCGGCAAGGGCAGCGCCCCGGCCAAAAAAGCGGCGCCGGAATCTATGCCGGAGAAGGGTACGGCGCTGCCGGTGGAGCCAGAAGATAGCGAGATGCCGCTGCCTGATAACAAGGAGTCTGACGCGCAATGACCGCACGTAAACCGGCCAACCTGTTGTTGGTAGACGATGATCCAAGCCTGTTGAAGCTGCTGGGCATGCGTCTGAGCAGTGAAGGTTTTCACGTCACCACCGCCGAAAGCGGCCAGGAGGCCTTGCGCCTGCTGGCGCGTGAGCAGATCGATCTGGTGATAAGCGATCTGCGGATGGATGAAATGGACGGCATGGCGCTGTTTGCGGAAATCCAGAAGCACCAGCCGGGGATGCCGGTGATCATCCTGACCGCCCACGGTTCGATCCCGGATGCGGTCTCCGCCACCCAAAAGGGGGTGTTCAGCTTCCTTACCAAGCCGGTGGATCGCGATGCGTTGTACAAGGCGATTGACGAGGCGCTGGCGCTTGCCGCGCCGGCCGGCGATGAAAGCTGGCGTGAGGATATCATCACCCGCAGCCCGATTATGCTGCGCCTGCTGGAGCAGGCGAAAATGGTGGCGCAGTCTGACGTCAGCGTGTTGATCAATGGCCAAAGCGGCACCGGCAAAGAGGTGTTGGCCCAGGCAATCCACGGCGCCAGCCCGCGCGCAGGCAAGGCTTTTATCGCCATCAACTGCGGTGCGCTGCCGGAGCAACTGCTGGAATCGGAACTGTTCGGCCACGCCAAAGGCGCCTTCACCGGTGCGGTAAGCAACCGTGAAGGGCTGTTCCAGGCGGCGGCGGGCGGCACGCTGTTCCTGGATGAAATCGGCGATATGCCGCTTTCTTTGCAGGTAAAGCTGCTGCGCGTATTGCAGGAGCGCAAGGTGCGCCCGCTGGGCAGCAATCGCGATCTGGACATCGACGTGCGCATTATTTCCGCCACGCACCGCGATCTGCAAAAAGCGATGGCGAAAAACGAATTCCGTGAAGATCTCTACTACCGCCTGAACGTGGTTAATCTGAAAATCCCGGCGCTGAACGAGCGTGCGGAGGATATTCCGCTGTTGGCGAACCACCTGTTGCGGGTTGCCGCTAACCGGCATAAGCCGTTTGTGCGCAGTTTCTCTACCGATGCGATGAAGCGGCTGATGACCGCCAGCTGGCCGGGCAATGTGCGCCAACTGGTCAACGTGATCGAACAGTGCGTGGCGCTGACTTCGGCGCCGGTGATCGGCGAAGCGCTGGTCGAGCAGGCGCTGGAGGGCGAAAATACCGCGTTGCCGACGTTTGTCGAAGCGCGTAATCAGTTTGAATTACACTATCTGCGCAAGCTGCTGCAGATTACCAAAGGGAACGTCACCCAGGCGGCGCGCATGGCGGGCCGCAACCGTACGGAGTTCTATAAATTGTTATCGCGCCACGAATTGGACGCGAACGATTTCAAAGAATGATGTTTTCTTGCCGGGCCTGCGGTAACGCGGGTTCTCAACAAATGGCCTGGAATGTTTTACACTCCGGTTTCTTTTTTTGCGGCATGACCGTTCGTCGTGAATTTGGATCGTATTAAGCGAGATCGAAACAATGAGCAGATCACTTTCCATCGCTCTGGCCCAGCTGAATTTGCTGGTGGGCGATATTGAAGGCAACACCGAACGTATGTTGCAAATTGTGCAGGAGCAGCAGGCGGCGGGAGCCGATCTGGTTATGTTCACCGAACTGGCGCTGTCCGGCTATCCGCCGGAAGACCTGCTGTATCGCGACGATTTCTACCAGCGCTGCGATGCACAGCTGGCCCGGCTGCAGCAGGCGTCCGGCGAAGTGGGGATCCTGGTCGGCCACCCGTGGCGTGAAGACGGGGCGTTGTATAACGCGCTGTCGCTGTTTTCTGAAGGGAAACTGCTGGCGCGCTACTTTAAACAGCGCCTGCCGAACTACGGCGTTTTTGATGAGAAACGCTATTTCCGTGAAGGCACGGAAAACTGCGTGGTTGAATTGAAAGGCTACCGCTTGGGGCTGTTGATTTGCGAAGACATGTGGTTCCCTGAACCGGTCGACGCCGCCAGCGCGGCAGGGGCCGAGATCCTGCTGTCCATCAACGCTTCACCGTATAACCGTGAAAAACCGTACGTGCGTAAAACGCTGATGGCCGGCCACTGCCAGCGCACTGGGCTGCCGCTGGTGTATCTGAACCAGGTTGGCGGCCAGGATGAGCTGATTTTTGACGGCGGCTCCAAAGTGTTTGACGGCGCGGGCAATATGACCCATCGGTTGGCGGCGTTCGCTGAACAGGTGACGATGCTGCAATTCAACGATCTGGCGCCGCTGCCGATGGCGGAACCGCCGGCAGAGCTGCCGGCGCTGGCGCAAATCTATCAGGCGTTGGTGCTGGCCGTGCGTGACTACGTGACCAAAAACGGCTTCAAGGGGGCGGTGCTCGGCCTGTCTGGCGGTATCGATTCCGCACTGACGTTGGCCATTGCGGTGGATGCGCTGGGCAAAGACAAGGTTCAGGCGTTAATGATGCCGTTCCGCTACACTGCAGATATCAGCATTGCCGATGCGAAAGAAGAAGCCGAGATCCTCGGTGTGGATTTCGATATCGTCTCGATTGAGCCGATGTTTGATGCGTTTATGGGCCAGCTTGCGCCGATGTTTGCCGGCACCGAACGTGACACCACAGAAGAAAACTTGCAAGCGCGTTGCCGTGGGGTGGTGTTGATGGCGCTGTCCAATAAACGGCGCAGCATCGTGTTGACCACCGGCAACAAGAGCGAGATGGCGGTGGGGTATGCGACGCTGTACGGCGATATGGCCGGGGGCTTTGACGTGCTGAAAGATGTGCCGAAAACCCTGGTGTTCAAGCTAGCGGAATACCGTAATACCGTCTCTTACGTGATCCCACAGCGGGTGATCGATCGTCCGCCATCCGCCGAGCTGGCGCCGGATCAAGTCGATCAAGACAGCCTGCCGCCGTACGATATCCTGGATGCGATCCTGGGCGGCTACGTGGAGCTTGATAAATCGGTGGCCGATCTGGTAGCCGAGGGATTTGACGAAGCCACGGTGCGCAAGGTGATCCGCCTGGTAGACATTAACGAATACAAGCGCCGTCAGGCCCCCGTCGGGCCACGTATCACTGCCCGTAACTTCGGCAAGGATCGTCGCTATCCGATCACATCCGGCTTTGGCCGCAAAAATTGGTAATTAAGGAAACGCCATGAAGAAAATTGACGCTATTATCAAGCCGTTCAAACTGGATGACGTCCGCGAAGCGCTGGCTGAAGTCGGCATCACCGGGATGACCGTCACCGAAGTGAAAGGCTTTGGTCGCCAGAAAGGCCACACCGAATTGTATCGTGGTGCCGAGTACATGGTCGACTTCCTGCCGAAGGTGAAAGTGGAAATCGTCGTGCCTGACGATATCGTAGACACCTGCGTGGAAACCATCATGCAGACGGCCCAGACCGGTAAAATCGGAGACGGCAAAATCTTTGTGTTTGACGTGGCGCGGGTGATAAGGATCCGCACCGGCGAGCAGGACGAAGAGGCGATCTAATTTCGCCATTGCGGCCGCGCCCCGCTAAACGCTGTGCGGCGGCGGCCGTTTCCCTTCCTGTTTATCAAGGCGCAGCGTGCTGCGCCTTTCTCATTGGTGGCGCATTTTTTCTTTCTCCGCCCGTGTAATCAAACCGCAGTCGTTGCAAAACTCGCTATTTCCCACTGTTATCATTCGGAAAAAGCGAACGCTATCGCGTTTTTCGCAGGTTACTCGATCGGCCGCAGGCAAATACATATACTCAAACCGTATGTTTTGTTTGAGGTTCTTGCCATGATGACGTTACGCCAGATCCGCCATTTCATTGCCGTGGCTGAAAATGGCTCAATTTCTGCCGCGGCGCAAACGGTGTTTGTTTCCCAATCTTCGCTGACGCAAGCGATCCAACAGTTGGAAACCGATATCGGTGTCCGCCTGTTCGATCGTCACGCCAAAGGCATGGAGCTGACGCATCATGGCCACCAGTTTTTACGCCAGTCTTATTTGATCCTGGCGACCGTCGACAACGCCCGGCGCAGCCTGCAACTGGGCACGGAAAGCCTGACCGGCAAGCTGACTATCGGCGTGACCAGCCTGGTGGCCGGCTATTTTCTGGTGGAGCTGTTAAAGCGCTTTCAGTCTGCTTACCCCAACGTCACCCTGCGGGTGATCGAAGACGAGCGCCGGTATATCGAGCACCTGCTGGTTAACGGTGAAATCGATATCGGCGTGCTTATTCTGTCCAACATCGAAGACCGTGACGCCTTGCAAACCGAAGTGCTGATGCACTCGCCGTACCGCCTGTGGCTGCCGCCGCTGCACCCGCTGCTGGAGCATGAAAGCATCAGCCTGGCGGACGTGGCCAAGCAGCCACTGATCCAGCTCAACGTAGATGAAATGGATATGCACGCGCAGCGTATCTGGGCGCGCGCTGGCCTGAAGCCGGATATCGCGATGAAAACCGCCTCGACGGAAGCGGTACGCAGCCTGGTTGCCGCCGGCATTGGGATTTCCATTCAGCCCGATATGGCCTACCGCGCCTGGTCGCTGGAAGGCAACCTGATTGAAGCGCGCAAGCTGGTGGATTTGCTGGAGCCGTTGGATATCGGCCTGGCCTGGCGGCGCGGCAGCGCGCGGCCGGAGCTGGTCACGCCGTTCCTGACCATTGCTCGAGAAAACAGCACGATGAGCGCCGCCGCCAAGCATTCGGTTTAACCGAACGCGGCGTTCAGTATTTAGAATTTGTTGCCCGCCTTCGTCTCGCCTAGTCTGATAAAACCGGCTTATCACATTTAGTTAACAAGAGGGATACGCAATGGTGGATGTGTGCTTCCCGACGGGCTTTACCTGCCAACAGTACATTAACGGGCAATCGGTGGCTGGCGAAGGCCGGAATGAAAGCATTATCAATCCTGCGACCGGCGAAACGCTGGTTTCCATCGCCGAAGCCTCTTCCACGCAGGTCGGCCACGCGGTGCAGGCCGCGCAGCAGGCGTTCAGCCAGTGGGCGCGTACCACGCCGGCCTATCGCTCTTCGCTTTTGTTACGCATCGCCAACGCTATCGAACACCAGGCCGAACGCCTGGCACAGCTTGAAGCGCTCAACTGCGGCAAGCCGCTGCACCTGGCGCTCAATGATGATTTACCGGCCGCCGTCGACGTGTTCCGTTTCTTTGCCGGCGCCGTGCGCACGCAGCAAGGGCAACTGGCCGGCGAATACATGGCCGGGCACACTTCCATGATCCGCCGCGATCCGCTGGGCGTGGTGGCTTCAATCGCGCCCTGGAATTACCCGCTAATGATGGCGGCGTGGAAGATTGCGCCGGCGCTAGCGGCTGGCAATACCGTAGTTTTCAAACCGTCTGAGCATACGCCGCTGACTATTCTGGCGCTGGTGCCGGCATTGCAGGAGATTCTGCCGCCCGGTGTCCTGAACGTGGTTTATGGCGGCGGGGAGAGCGTCGGCAGCCATTTGGTCGGCCACCCGCAGGTGAGGCTGGTGTCGGTTACCGGCGATATCGTCACCGGGCAGAAAATCCTGCAGGCGTCGGTGAAAAACATCAAACGCACCCATCTGGAACTGGGCGGCAAGGCCCCGGTGATCGTCTGTGACGACGCCGATCTGGATGAGGTGGTCAGCAGTATCCGCACCTTCGGCTATTACAACGCCGGGCAAGACTGTACCGCCGCCTGCCGTATCTATGCTCAGGCCGGGATTTATCCACGGCTGGTGGACGCGCTGGGTGAAGCGGTGTCCAGCCTGCGTTTTGCCCGCTCGCGCGACGAAGAAAACGAGATGGGCCCCTTGATCAGCGCACGCCAGCGCGATCGCGTCGCCAGCTTTGTCGAACGTGCGCTCAGCCAGCCGCATATTGAGCTTATCACCGGCGGCGCCGAACATTCGGGGCCTGGCTTTTACTACCAGCCCACGCTGCTGGCCGGTTGCCGGCAAAGCGACGAAATCGTACAGCGCGAGGTCTTCGGCCCGGCGGTCAGCGTCACGCGCTTTGAGGCGCTGGAGCAGGCGGTCGACTGGGCGAACGATTCGGAATACGGCCTGGCTTCCTCGGTGTGGACGCAGAATATCGATCGGGCGCTGCACATTGCCGCCCATCTGCAATACGGCAGCACCTGGATCAATACCCATTTTACGTTGGTGAGTGAAATGCCCCACGGCGGCATGAAGCGCTCGGGCTACGGCAAGGATCTCTCCAGCGATTCACTGCAGGACTACAGCGTGGTCAGGCATGTGATGGCGAAAGTTAAACCCGCATTTTAGCGAATTATAAATTACACCTGATAGCTTTCAGGCCGTGGCAAGGCGGCGCACGCACGCCCTAAAAACGCCGCTGTGGCCTGAAAGAGAACGGGGATAAAAACCGCGGCAGCCGTTCCCTGCCGTAATAAAACGTAACATACGCAATACAGGGGAAATTACGATGGGAAAAACCACCACTGTCTCCACGCTCTCCGCACTCTGTTTCACGGTGCTTTGCGGCCAGGCTCTGGCTGCCGAACTTCCGCAGCAGATTGGCAAGGGCGAAGGGCGCCTGGATATTATCGCCTGGCCGGGTTATATCGAGCGCGGCCAGACCGACAAACAATATGACTGGGTCACCCAGTTTGAAAAGCAAACCGGCTGTGCGGTGAATGTAAAAACCGCCGCTACGTCTGATGAGATGGTCAGCCTGATGGCCAAAGGGGGCTACGATCTGGTTACGGCCTCCGGCGATGCCTCGCTGCGATTGATTTTCGGCAAGCGGGTGCAGCCGATCAATACCGCGTTGATCCCGAACTGGAAAAACATCGATCCGCGCCTGCTGAACGGCCCGTGGTATACCGTTGCCGGCAAAACCTACGGCACGCCCTATCAGTGGGGGCCGAACCTGCTGATGTACAACACCAAAACCTTCCCAACGCCGCCGGATAGCTGGGCCGTGGTCTTCGAACAGCAAACCCTGCCGGACGGCAAAACCAACCAGGGCCGCGTGCAGGCCTATGATGGGCCGATTTACATCGCCGATGCGGCGCTGTACCTGAAAACCGCCCAACCCCAGCTCGGTATTACCGATCCGTACCAATTGAATGAAGAGCAGTACCAGGCGGTGCTGAAGCTGCTGCGCAGCCAGCATGCGTTGGTGCATCGCTACTGGCATGACACCTCGGTGCAAATGAGCGACTTCAAAAATGAAGGCATCGTCGCCTCCAGCGCCTGGCCTTATCAGGCCAACGCCTTGAAAGGGGAAGGGCAGCCGATCGCCACCGTCTTCCCGAAAGAGGGCGTGACCGGCTGGGCCGACAGCACCATGTTGCACGCCGAAGCCAAACACCCGAACTGCGCCTACCAATGGATGAACTGGTCGCTGGAGCCGAAAGTGCAGGGCGATATCGCCGCCTGGTTTGGCTCGGTGCCTGCGGCGCCCGCCGGCTGCAAGGCCAGCACGCTGCTGGGCGAGAAAGGCTGTGAAACCAATGGATTCAACCAGTTCGACAAAATCGCTTTCTGGAAAACGCCACAGGCCCAGGGCGGTAAGTTTGTCCCTTACAGCCGCTGGACGCAGGACTATATCGCCATTATGGGTGGGCGTTAAGGCCGCGGATGCGTAGCCGACCTGGCTGTGGGCGGCACCGTATGCCGCCAAGCCTCCGCCCGGCTGCGCCGCGTTGACGGATTTCGGTAAAATTGGGAGCGATGATTATGACCATTGCCGTGCAGTTTATAGATGTTTCGCGGGTTTTCGGCGATGTTCGCGCTGTTGATCGTGTATCCATTGATATTCAAGATGGCGAGTTTTTTTCCATGCTCGGGCCTTCCGGCTCGGGCAAAACCACCTGCTTGCGTTTGATCGCCGGCTTTGAACAACCGAGCGCCGGCGCCATTCGTATCCACGGCCAGGAAGCCGCCGGCCTGCCGCCTTACCAGCGTGATGTGAACACCGTATTCCAGGATTACGCGTTGTTCCCGCATATGTCGGTGCTGGAAAACGTCGCCTATGGCCTGATGGTGAAGGGCGTGTCCAAATCAGAGCGCCTGGCGCGTGCGCAGGAAGCGCTGGAAAGCGTGGCGCTGGGTTTTGTTAGCCAGCGCAAACCGGCGCACCTTTCCGGCGGCCAACGCCAGCGGGTGGCGCTGGCGCGCGCGTTGGTCAACCGCCCGCGGGTGCTGCTGCTTGATGAACCGCTGGGCGCGCTGGATCTGAAGCTACGCGAGCAGATGCAGGGCGAGCTGAAGAAGCTGCAGCGCCAGTTGGGGATCACCTTTATTTTCGTCACTCACGATCAGAGTGAAGCCTTGTCGATGTCCGATCGGGTGGCGGTATTCAACAACGGCCGCATTGAGCAGGTAGATGCGCCGCGTGAGCTGTATATGCGCCCCAAAACGCCGTTCGTCGCCGAATTTGTCGGCACGTCGAACGTGGTGCGCCGTGAACTGGCGCAGCAACTGCTGGGCCAGGGCGCCACTTACTCCATCCGCCCGGAACATATTCGTCTGTTGGATGGGATAGACGCAGCTCATGGCGATGTGCAGGTGCAGGGCACCTTGCAGGATATTCAATATCAGGGAGCGGCCACGCGTTATGAAATCATACTGACCAACGGCGAGAAGCTATTGGTCAGCCAGGCCAACCCGCAATGGCCTGCAGCGCAACCCTTGCCAACCATTGGCCAGCCGGTGACCGCCTGTTGGGCGCGCGAGGCGATGGTGGAGCTGGAGGAGAGGTGAGATGGATATGAGCATTGACTGCCCCAGGGCGCGCGGCGGTAGGATGCGTGCGCTATCAACTTTCCTGTATCGCAAACCTACGCTGTACCTGTCGTTGCTGCTGGTGCCGCCGCTCCTGTGGTTTGGCGCGGTGTATCTGGGATCGCTGCTGACGTTGCTGTGGCAGGGCTTTTACACCTTTGATGATTTCACCATGACGGTGACGCCGGATCTGACCTTCGACAACCTGCGTGCGCTGCTCAACCCGGCCAATTACGACATCATCGTGCGTACGTTAACGATGGCGATTGTGGTTTCACTGGCCAGCGCAGTGGTGGCATTTCCCATCGCCTATTACATGGCGCGCTACACCAGCGGCAAGGTGAAGGCGCTGTTTTATATCGCGGTGATGATGCCGATGTGGGCCAGCTACATCGTTAAGGCTTACGCCTGGACGCTGTTGCTGGCAAAAGACGGCGTGGTGCAGTGGTTCCTGACGCACCTTGGCCTGGAGCCGGTGCTGACGGCGATCCTGTCGGTGCCCGGCGTGGGCGGTAATACCCTGTCGACATCCGGGCTGGGGCGTTTTCTGGTGTTCGTCTATATCTGGCTGCCGTTCATGATCCTGCCGATCCAGGCGGCGCTGGAGCGCTTGCCGCCGTCGCTGTTGCAGGCCTCGGCGGATCTGGGCGCACGCCCGGCGCAGACCTTCCGCCATGTGATACTTCCGCTGGCCGTGCCGGGGATCGCCGCCGGTTCGATCTTCACCTTCTCGCTGACGCTGGGGGATTTCATCGTGCCGCAGCTGGTGGGGCCGCCGGGCTATTTCATCGGCAGCATGGTGTATGCCCAGCAGGGGGCGATCGGCAATATGCCGATGGCGGCGGCGTTCACGCTGGTGCCCATCGTACTGATCGCCATTTATCTTTCCATTGTGAAACGTCTGGGGGCCTTTGATGCACTCTGAACGCGCGCCATTAGCCCTGAAGATCGCCGCCTGGGGCGGCCTGGTCTTCTTACATTTTCCATTGGTGATTATTGCTATTTATGCTTTTAATACGGAGGACGCGGCGTTCAGTTTTCCGCCGCGCGGCTTCACCCTGCACTGGTTCAGCGTGGCCGCCGGCCGCCAGGACATTATGGATGCGGTGTGGCTTTCGGTGCAGATCGCCTGTCTGGCGACGGTGATCGCATTGATCCTCGGCACGTTGGCCGCCGCCGCGCTGTATCGCCGCGACTTTTTCGGTAAGGAAAGCATCTCACTGCTGCTGCTGTTGCCGATCGCGCTGCCGGGGATCGTTACCGGTATCGCGCTGTTGGCGGCGTTTAAGGCGTTGGATATTGAACCGGGGATGATGACCATCGTTATCGGCCACGCCACGTTCTGTGTGGTGATTGTGTTTAACAACGTTATAGCGCGCTTTCGGCGCACGTCGTACAGCCTGATTGAGGCTTCGATGGATCTTGGCGCCGATGGCTGGCAAACCTTCCGCCATGTGATCCTGCCGAACCTCGGTTCGGCGCTGTTGGCGGGCGGGATGCTGGCTTTTGCGTTGTCGTTTGATGAAATCATCGTCACCACCTTTACCGCCGGGCACGAACGCACGCTGCCGCTGTGGCTGCTCAATCAGTTGAGCCGGCCGCGTGACGTGCCGATCACCAACGTGGTGGCGCTAGCGGTAATGGTGATGACCATGATCCCGATTTTGGGTGCCTATTACCTCACCAAAGGTGGGGAAGGCGTTGCCGGCAGCGGCAAATAGCTCTGCGCCACTGCCTTTATATGCTGATGTCTGCAAACTTGTAGAACCAGGGTTAATGAACACAAAAGGATACCCCTATGCAAAGTCAACTGCTGATTAACGGCCAACTGGTGACCGGCCAGGGCGAAAAATTGCCGGTGTATAACCCGGCGACGGGTGAGGTGATTGCGCAAATTGCACAGGCGAGCTCCGAGCAGGTCGATCAGGCGGTACAGGCTGCCGATACGGCCTTCGCGACCTGGGGCCAGACCACGCCGAAAGAGCGCTCCGAACACCTGCTGAAGCTGGCCGATTTGATAGAACAAAACGCGGAAATTTTTGCCCGTCTTGAATCGCAGGACTGTGGCAAGCCTTACCATGCGGTGCTTAATGACGAACTGCCAGCGGTGGTGGACGTGTTCCGCTTCTTTGCCGGCGCCAGCCGCTGCCTTGGCGGGTTGGCCGCCGGTGAATATCTGGCGGACCACACTTCAATGATCCGCCGCGATCCGCTTGGCGTGGTGGCGTCGATCGCGCCGTGGAACTATCCGCTGATGATGGTGGCCTGGAAGTTGGCGCCGGCGTTGGCGGCGGGCAACTGCGTGGTGCTGAAACCCGCCGAGCAGACGCCGCTGACTGCTTTCAAACTGGCTGAACTGGCCGCCGGGCTATTCCCGGCCGGCGTGCTGAATGTGCTGTTCGGCGCAGGCGCCAGCGTGGGCGACGCCCTGACCGGGCATGCCAAAGTGCGTATGGTTTCGCTCACCGGTTCGATCGCGACCGGTTCGCACATTATCGCCCACACGTCGCAGGGGGTGAAGCGCACCCATATGGAACTGGGCGGCAAGGCGCCGGTGTTGGTGTTTGACGACGCCGATTTGGCCGCGGTGGTGGAAGGCATCCGTACCTTCGGTTACTACAATGCCGGGCAAGACTGCACCGCCGCCTGCCGTATCTATGCACAGAAGGGTATCTATCCTGAACTGGTGAAGGCGCTGGGCGAAGCGGTCGCCAGCCTGAAAATCGGCTCGCCGGACGACAGCAGCACCGAGCTTGGGCCATTGATCACTCAACAGCACCTGGAGCGGGTGAGCGGCTTTGTCGAGCGCGCCAAGGCGCTGCCGCACATTCAGGTGGTTACCGGCGGTGAGAGAGTGGACGGCCCGGGGTACTATTTCCAGCCGACGCTGCTGGCCGGCGCGCGCCAGGAGGACGAAATTGTGCAGCGCGAGGTGTTTGGGCCGGTAGTGACCATTACGCCGTTCGAAGATGAAGCACAAGCGCTGGCCTGGGCCAATGCGTCTGACTATGGCCTGGCGTCTTCGGTATGGACGCAGGACGTTGGCCGCGCGCACCGCCTGAGCGCCCGCTTGCAGTATGGTTGCACCTGGGTGAATACGCACTTCATGTTGGTGAGTGAAATGCCGCACGGCGGGCAGAAGCTGTCGGGGTACGGCAAGGATATGTCGATGTATGGGCTGGAAGATTACACGGTTGTTCGGCATGTGATGTTTAAGCACTAACGCGCGTTCTTCCACACATCCAACAAACAACGTCGGCGAAACAGTATCTGTAACCCGCCGTGTAAAGGGAATTGCCTTAATCGTATCGAATTTCTTTGCGGCAATAGTGGCAGGCAATTGTCAGGGCCGAAGGCCCGGCCCCGACACCCCGGCCTGCGCTTAACATGGCCTGCCCGCTGCGCGGGTGTCCCCGTCGCCGGGCGGGTCGGCTACGACAAACCTCCCTGTTTGTCTCGCCTCAATCGGCCTTATATGGACGCTCCGATAATGCCAATGTTTTTTTCTGAAAACGTGAACAGGTATTGCAGCCATATATCCGGTTTCTTTCGGGGTCTTGCTGTGAACCGAACCATGATGAAATCCGCCAGGTGAGCGCCTAACCATCCGTACGGGCTACATTGCCCTGACCGATTACGGCGTGTCTCACCTGTGGTCTTACCTGTTTCGCCATCTTCTTGATTACACGGGCAACTACCGGACTGCGTTTACGCTTGCTGCCCCCATTGAGGTCGCCTCAATGGGGGCAGCAGGGCGATATTCTGTTCCCTTCACCCGCATCGACCACAGAATGCGGGCCGTTTTGCTCGTCTGGGCCACCACGGCCACGTTGTAGTTTTTCTTCTGTAGCAAGGCGAACAACCACGGCATCGTTTCCCTGTGCCGTTCAATCACCGCCGCAACGGCNTGCTTTGCACAATGAAATTGCTGCCCATTGCCTACCGACGCCACCAGGTAGGTCGCGGTCATCAGCCCTACTCCCGGCACTTTCATCACCCGCTGACAGGCTGGCTGGCTTTTCGCCCACTGACTGAGTTCTTGTTCAATCAGGGTAACCTGGTCTTCGAGCGCAAGAATATGCTCAAACTGGCGCGCAACGCTGCGACGCACAAAGGGGGACAGTGCAATATCTCCGTTCCCCAGGATATCGGGAATGCCCTGATGAAAAGCGCAATGTCCGGTAGGCATAATGAGACCAAACTCGGCCAGCATGGCGCGTAAACTGTTCACGCATGCCACCCGTTCCCGAACCAGTATGTCACGCTC